>JAFWIM010000118.1 GCA_017514845.1 Lachnospiraceae bacterium | reverse complement strand
AGCACCTTCATCATTGCGCGGCTGCGATCCGCCGGAGGCATTTAATCTCTGACGCGGGTTTGTATCCCATGTCAGAGGTAGGTTTCTTTTGCGCATTCATCTCACGACTAAAGTCACGAGAATTCTGCGTCAGAGATTAAATTTGCTTCTCTTGCCGATATTTATACATTAAAGAGTCGAAAAAAGTATCGGATAGGGAAGTTTTATCTCCCTATCCGATCTTTCTCGTCACATCAATGACGCTCGGAATCTTTCTTATCTGAGCAATCACAGCCCCAAGCTCATCCTTGGAGTGGACCTGAAAACTCATCTCGAGTGTCGCTGTCCCCTGTTTATTCGTGCGGGAGCTGAGCGAACCGATATCGATCTTGCGCTCTGTAAACACCCTGGAGATATCGACGAGGAGACCTGTCCGGTTCTGCGCGTAGACGTTGATTTCTGCCTCGTACGTGTCGGATTTAGCTGCGTCTGTCATCAGCCATTCCGCCTCGATGAGTCTCGTCCGATCCTCCTCCGACATGTTCATGATATTGATACAGTCAGTGCGATGCACCGTCACTCCTCTGCCCCGGGTGACAAAGCCGACGATCTCATCGCCGGGAATCGGGCTGCAGCATTTTGCGAAGTGCACTGCCAGATCGTGCAGCCCTTCAACAACGATTCCGCCTTTGCCGCCGCGGCCGACTAAGGGAACTTTCTCCTTCGTGTGCGTCGCGGCATTAAGGATTTCCTGATCGGTGACGTTCTTGATATGCTCCTTGTTGTAGATGTCGATCAGCTTGTTGACGATCTGACCTTCCTTCAGTCCGCCGTGGCCGACTGCCGCGAGGACCGACTCCCAGTCCCGGAAGCCGTACTTCTGCATGACCGCTTCCATGTAATCGTTCTTCAGAAGATCTGCATTTGCAAACCCTTTGGCCTTAATATTCTGCGCTATAAGATCCTTACCGCGCTCAATATTGTCTTCCTTAAGTTCCTTGCGGAACCACTGGTTAATCTTGTTCTTGGCCTGCGTGCTCTTTACGATCTTCAGCCAGTCGCGGCTCGGGCCTCTCGCGTTCTGAGATGTAATGATCTCTATGCGGTCACCGTTGCGCAGACGATACTCGATCGGTACCAGTTTGCCGTTGACCCTCGCTCCGACCATCTTGTTGCCGACCGCCGAATGAATGCTGTAAGCAAAATCGACTGTGCAGGAACCTGCAGGCAGACACTTGACGTCGCCTGCCGGCGAGAAACAGTACACGTTGTCCGTGAACAGATCCAGATCCGACTTGAGCAGCGACATGAATTCATGATTGTCCGACATATCCTGCTGCCATTCAAGGATCTGGCGAAGCCATGCCAGCTTCTCCTCCTCCTTCTCCCCGGACATCTGGATCCCGTTCGAAGCTTCCTTGTACTTCCAGTGGGCAGCGATACCGTATTCAGCCGTTCGGTGCATTTCAAATGTTCTGATCTGTATCTCAAACGGGGTTCCCCCCGGACCGATCATTGTCGAATGCAGCGACTGGTACATATTCGGTTTCGGTATCGCAATATAATCTTTGAACCTCCCCGGCATGGGGGTGTACATATCGTGAATGAGGCCGAGAGCGCCATAGCACTCCGGAACCGTATCCACGATGATCCTGACCGCAAAGAGGTCATAGATCTGGTCAATCGTCTTATTCTGATTGACCATCTTTTTGTAGATGGAGAAATAGTGCTTGACGCGGCCCTTGACTTCATAGTGCTTGATGCCGACTTCCTCAAGCCTCTCCCTGCATTCGAGGACAATGTTATCGACAAATGCCTGCCGCTGGGTCTTTCTCGCATCCACCTGCTGGACAAGAGTGAAATAGACATCCGGCTTCAGATACCTGAGCGATAGGTCATCCATCTCAGTCTTGATTTTGGAGATACCGAGACGTCCGGCAATCGGTGAATAGATATCCATCGTCTCGCGGGCTTTTTCCTGCTGCTTCTCCGGCTTCATGTACTGAAGCGTTCTCAGGTTGTGAAGGCGGTCAGCCAACTTGATTAGTATGACCCGGATATCCTTGGCCATAGCGAGGAACATCTTTCTCAGATTCTCTGCCTGGACCTCGACTTTATCGGCCTGGTAGCCGATCTGACCAAGCTTTGTGACTCCGTCTACCAGTATTTCCACTTCCTCGCCGAACTCCCTGCGAATATCCTCGTTGGTCATCTCGGTGTCCTCCACTACATCGTGGAGAAGACCGGAAGCTATCGTCTCCTTGTCAAGCTCGAGCTCAGCGAGAATGATCGCAACGCACAGAGGATGAATAATATACGGTTCCCCCGATTTTCTGCGCTGGTTCTTGTGTTGGCTTTTCGCTGTCCTGTATGCCTTTTCGATCATGCTCAGATCGTCGGACGGATGGTATTTGAGCACAAGTTCAACAAGCTCCCGATATAATTCTTCCGGAGACGTGAAATCCCTTGGCATATAAAGTTCCTGCTCCGACGATGTGAGCAGTGTCTCTGTAACGTGCAGATCCTCTTTCTTTATCTCATCCGCCATAATAACTCCCCAGAACGCGGATCACATACGATTATTTTCCTTCGTAGCAGATCACGCTCTCTACGTTATATTTTTTCAATCTTTCTCTTCCGCACAGGCCTGCCAGCTCCATGAGGAATACCATCATAACGACTTCGCCGCCGAGCTTCTCGATGAGCTGCGCAGCTGCTTCCACGGTTCCGCCTGTCGCGATGAGGTCATCGACGATAACGACCTTCTCGCCGGGCTGTACCGCATCCTTGTGGATTTCTATCGTAGCTGTGCCGTACTCAAGGTCATATGTCTGCTGAACTGTCTCGCACGGAAGCTTGCCCTTCTTGCGGACCAGAATGAACTGCTTGTGGAGATTATAGGCAAGGGCAGCACCGAAAATAAAACCGCGTGACTCAGCGCCGGCGATCACATCAAAATCCACATTTTCAAGCTTTTTTGCCATCTCGTCGATAGCAAGTCTGAGTCCGTCCGCATCGGACAGTACAGTAGTGATATCTCTGAACATGATACCCGGCTCCGGGAAATCCGGAATAGTTCTCACATAATCTTCAAGTCTTTCTCTGACCATTGTCTCATCCTCCTTGGATATAATTGACAGGCGTCACCACGCCGCCATAATAATATTTAATTTTAGCACGTTACCGCGTTCATGAAAACACTAAAATGGATTGCCATGTCACATGAAGCGTGTGACTGCGATTTGTATCGTCCGCATCCCCATATACTCATTGATCTGCGGGTAATACACGATCGACAGCGATCCTTTCTCATCTATAGCGGCCTTCAGGGCTTCCGCGTCTCGAAAACTGATGAGGTCCGGGCCGGGTCTCCCGGAGGGGGTGAGTATCCTCGCCTTGACGACATTTTTATTTGCGCCGAAGATCCTCGGGTACGCGCAGACGACGCCCTTTTCTGCAAATGCTGGCTTCGGATTCGCCTTGCCGAACGGCTCGAGGAGGGACAGCTGCTCTATAAGCTCCTCCGTCACATAGGAGACCGGCATCGGAACATCGATTTTTACTTTCTCTACAAAATCCTCATCCGAGAGAGTACATTGCTCGTTCAGTTCCCTTCGCAGGAGCTCGATGTTCTCTTCCGGCAGCGTAAGTCCCGCAGCCATCGGATGACCTCCGAATTTTGTCAGCAGATGGGATACTCCGACCAGAGCATCGAACATCGGATACCCCTCGATCGACCTGCCTGAACCTTTCACGCCCTCCTCTCCCCTCGTGAGGACAAAGACCGGATGATTGTACTTTTCGCGGACACGACCCGCTACGATCCCGGCCAGAGACTCGTGCACTTCAGGAAGAAAAATGACAAAGACCTTGTCGTTTACAATACCTTCCGCCTCCGCTCTGCCGCAGGCCAGCTCGACGCCCTCCTCTGTCATGGCTTTGCGGCTGTCGTTCAGATCCTTCAGTTCGCGGGCAAGCCTGCCCGCCTCCTCCTCGGTGCGGGCTTCAAGCAGTGCGCAGGCACGCATGGCCGTATCCAGCCGTCCGCTCGCGTTGAGACAGGGACCGAGCACAAAACCGATATGGTACGTATCGATCTTCGAAAGTTCTATCCTGCACTCACGGGCTAGCGCTCTGAGACCGGGATTGTCTATGCTGTGCAGCCTGGCCAGCCCCTCCCGGACCAGGATCCTGTTCTCCCCGGTCAGATCGACAATATCGCCGACTGTCGCGAAAGCGACATACGGCAGAAGGTCATACGCGGGATCTCCGCCCAGAGCGAGAATAAGCTTCCAGGCAACACCCGCGCCGCACATCTCCTTGTACGGGTAGGTATCTCCTTCCTGCTTGGCATCTATGACCGCGTCCGCCGCCTCCGGCACCGCAAGGACCTCATGGTGATCGGTGACGACCACGGTCATGCCGAGCTCCTTCGCCACCCTGATCTGCGGTCCCGCGGAAATCCCGTTGTCACAGGTCACGATCGTGTCGATTCCGTCTTTATATGCTTCCCTGATCAGATTCTCATTGATACCATAACCGTCGGTGACGCGGTTCGGGATCTTGATGTCGACATTTGCCCCGAGTTCCGTAAGGCCGCGCTTCAGGATATAGGACGACATGATGCCGTCTATGTCGTAGTCGCCGATAATCCGCATTCTTGCCCCTTCGGCTATCTTCTCCCTCAAAATACGGACCGCCTTGTCCATATTGAGAAGAAGCCTGGGATCGTGCAAATATGTGAGATCCCCGTGGAGATACTCGAAAATCGCCTCGTCACCGATGACGTCCCTGTTTCGTATACATCTTGCGATTACCGGGTCGATATGAAAGCGTCGCCCGATATCATTGAAATCAGCCCGTTTGGCTGTGACCACCCATTTTTCCATTGTCTTTCCCCTGCAGTCTTTGGTTTGCGAAGGCGCGCTCCAAAGATTCCCGGCCCAAAGGGACCGCTGATAAAAGAAAGCTGCCTTCCTCCCCGGCACTGTCACATCACGCAGGCAGTGCCGGATTGGCGGCAGCTTATTTACATTTACTTTTTCTTTTTCTTTTTACGAATAACGTTCGGGTTGCTCGCGCTTCTCACTCCGCCGTTAGCGGGCGCTGTGCCTGCTTCCTCGGCAGCCTTGATGCGAGCGGCTTTGGCTTCCGCAGCCTTGAATTCCTGGGCTTCCTTGCCGAGACGGGTGCGCATGAGATACCAGAGCGGACCTGTCAGGAATACGGACGAGAACGTACCTGCCACGATACCGACCATCATCGGGAGCGTGAACTCCTTGATGGAGGCTACACCCATGATGTAGAGAACAAGGATGGATGCCAGCGTCGTCAGGTTCGTATAGATGGATCTCGTCAGCGTCTGGTTGATTGCGCCGTTCACGATTGCTCTGAGGTCGCTGTGCTTTGTTGCGCCGCCGAGCTTCTCGCGGATACGGTCGAATATGACGATCGTGGAGTTGATGGAATAACCGAGGATCGTCAGCATGACTGCGATGAAGGAGTTACCGACAGAGATGCGCAGGATTGCGTACGCTGTCAGTGTGATCATAACGTCATGCAGCAGGGCGATGACGGCAGATGTCGCGAATCTGATGTCCTTGAACCGAATGAAGATATAGAGAAGCATCAGGACGACCGCGATAATGACCGCAAGTATAGCCGCGTTCCTCATCTCCTTGCCGACCGTTGCCGAGATATTCTCTGTCGTGATGCTCTCGGAATCTACCTGGAAATTATTCTCAAGCTCTTTCGTTAATTCAATTCTCTCCTCGACATCCAGTGTTCTCGTCTTGATGATGACCTGGTTGCTGCCGACGACTTTCTGCATGGATACATTGGCGTCGCCTGTGATGTCCATGACAACAGGCTTGACCTGCTCGTCAAGATTGCTCAGTGAGTAATCCTCATTGAATCCGACTGTCGTTGAAGTTCCGCCGAGGAACTCAAGTGAGAAGTTGAGGGCACGTCTGCCATTGGCAGCATTGAAAATCATGGCGACAAGACCGGCCGCTATGACGATAGCGGCAATGCCGTATGTAAGTTTGCGTCTGCCGATGAAATCAAATGCAGGCTCTTTCTTTGTTCTTGCCCAGTACTTCGGATTGCGCACGCCGACCGCGTAAACAGCATACACGATATATCTTGTGACAACACACGCTGTGAACAGGGAGAGCGCGACACCGAGAGCAAGAGTCATCGCGAAGCCGCGGATCGTACCGGTGCCGAGAGCGCCGAGCACTGCGGCAGCGATCAGAGTCGTGATATTGCCGTCGATGATCGCGGACATAGCCTTGCTGTAACCGGAACGGATAGCCGCGAGGACTCCGCCGCCCGCAGTGATTTCTTCACGGATACGGGCATAAATGATAACGTTCGCGTCGACCGCCATACCGATGGAAAGGATGATACCTGCGATACCCGGAAGGGTGAGTGTAAGGTCGAACGCGTTGAGAAGTACGAGCATGATTGCCGCATAAAGCACAAGGACAAATGCGGCGACAATACCCGGTACAAGGTAAACAATGATCATGATGACTGCTACGATCGCAAGACCGATCGCGCCGCCGATCAGGGATGTGCGGATTGCTTCCTGGCCAAGCTGAGCACCGACGACATTGGAACGAATCTCATTCAGCGTGAGCTTCAGACCGCCGATGCGAATGAAGGATGCAAGCTCTCTTGCTTCCTCGATGGAATCCATGCCCTCAATGACAGCCTTGCCGTCTGTGATGGCAGCGTTGACTCTCGGAACAGAGACAAATCTTCCGTCATAGTAAATACCGATAGATTCGCCGGCTGAAAACGCCTTGGATGTAGCTTCGGCGAAGCTGGATGTGCCCTCAGATGTAAACTCCAGAGAAACGACATACTTGTTGCCTGAAGTGTCGGAGGAATCTACTCCACCCTGAGCATCCGCGACATCAGAACCCGTGCAGACGATCGCGCCTTTGGCTTCGAGTTCTTCGATCGTATAATCGAGGACATACTCGCCTGCTGTCTGATCATAGTGGTAACTTGCGTTGCCGTCCGAATCCTTCTCGGCGATAAAATACAGAGAACCCGGTGTACCGAGATCCTCAAGGATCTCATCGGCATTGGTAACGCCCGGAATCTCGACGTTGATGCGGTTGGCGCCTTCCTTGTACACATTGGCTTCCGTCGAATACTCTTCGACACGGCGCTGCAGCTTGTACACGGTGTCATCCATATCATCGATCGCCGGAGCGGCCTCGTCTGCCTCGTACGTGATCGATACACCGCCTGAGAGGTCCAGACCGAGCTTGATGTTCTGCATCGCGCCTCTTTTGGTGCTGCCCCATCCTGCCAGAGCCGTGAAGATCATGACGACCGACACGATCACCGACAAGAGGATGACAAAAATTCCTGTTTTCTTCTTCATAACACAACCTCCTCCAAGAGAACACCCCTGCTATAAAATAAGGTGCCCAAGGCACCTTTCGTGTCTCTTTTTATCACATATCCGCCTCTGCAGCCTTGATCATGATCGCGCACTCAACGCGCTTTCTCTGCAGCAGACAGCCAATCTCATACGTGTCATTTATTCCGCCTGTGAAATTGTAGGAATTCGCGGCACATCCCCCGCTGCAGTAGAATCGCGCAAAACATGTGCTGCACTCTTCCTTGGCGTAGACGTTCACTTTCTTGAATTCTTCTACAATGTCGGTCCTCGTCACGCCTGTATCCACATTGCCGAGAAGGAATTTCTCCGTGCCGACGAACTGATGACAGGGATAAAAATCACCCCAGGGCGTGACCGCAAGATACTCTGTACCGCTGCCGCAGCCGGATAATCTCTTGTACACGCATGGACCACCTGTTAAATCTATCATAAAATGAAAGAAATTAAAACCCCTTCCTTCCTTTTTACGCTTAATCATCTCGTGAGCGAGATAATCATACTGCTCAAGAAGATACGGGACGTCTTCCGGTCTGATCGCGTAATCCTCCTCGGGCGGTGCCACGACCGGTTCCACGGAGATCTGGTCAAAACCGAGATCCGCAAGGTGCAGAACATCCTCCGCGAAATCAAGGTTCCAGTGCGTATATGTTCCGCGCACATAATAGGATAATCCGAGCTCATTCCTCATCCTGGCGAACTTCAGGAACTTGGGAAGAATGAGATCGTAGCTTCCCTGGCCTTTTCTGAACGGGCGCATCCTGTCATGTACTTCTTTTCTGCCATCGATGGAGAGGACTACATTGTGCATCTCCTTATTACAGAATTCCATGATCTCGTCATTTAAAAGCACGCCGTTGGTAGTCAGCGTAAAGCGGAACTTTTTGGGAGCGATGGTATCCTTCGTCGCCTCCTCAAGGGATCTGCCGTAGGCGACCAGTTCCTTCACGACCTCCCAGTTCATCAGAGGCTCACCGCCGAAAAAGTCCACTTCAAGGTTCGTGCGCATGCCGGAATTCTTCACAAGAAAGTCCAGCGCTTTCCTGCCGACCTCCGCGGACATGAGCGCTCTGCGTCCGTGATACTCTCCCTCCTCGGCAAAGCAATAACGGCAGGCGAGGTTGCAGTCATGGGCTATGTGTAGGCACAGCGCTTTGACGACAGTCGGCCGCTTTGTGAACTGATCAATGGAGGGTCTGTAGGGTTCCGGCGAGAACAGAGAACCTTCCCTTCGAAGCTCCTCGATCTCCTCCAGAACTTCCTCGATCTCGCTGCTCTCCGCCTCGGGATGTCCTTCAGCCAGCGCTCTCTTCACAGCATCCGCATCCTGAGTTTCACTCATGACAGCGACTGCATCATAAAAAAGGTCATCCGCGACGTGGACCGATCCGCTCGGCACGTCAAGGATGATACCCATACCTTCTGATTTATACTGATGAACCTGCATGATATAAGCTACTCCGTTATCTAAATTCATTCACGTCCCGTTTTCGGGACAATACTGTCTGCACAGAATAAGGGGTCTGCATCGGCAGACCCCGGAATTTCTGACTGATTAATATATCAAAAGCCGCTGTTACTTGCGCTCGCAGCTCTGATTGCCGACTGTGCAGCTTGTCTTGCATGCGGACTGGCAGGATGTCTGGCACTCGCCGCAGCCGCCCTTTTTCAGAGTGTTCTGAAGATTCTTTGTGTTCAGGCTCTTAACATGTTTCACGGTTTCAGGTCCTCCTTATTCATTTGGTGTAAAGTATATCACAAGTAACGTCACCGTACAAGATGCGATATCTTACTTTTCCATACGCCTTTTATACCAGATACTCTTTTTCTCACGGATCGACTCGAGATAGAGATGTATCATGGCGGCTATCGAAGCAAGTCCGGTACCGAAGAAAAGCACCGGCTTTGAATTGTCCCCGGTCTTCGGGTCGGTCCTCTTTGTGTTCGATACGCCTGTCGATGTGCGAGTCAGGCCGTTCGAGCTGCTGCCGGTCGATTTATTGCCTGACGAACCATTGGAACTACTGCCCGATGATCCGGATGAACTGCCGCTCTTCGAACTTCCCGATGACTCGGATGCGCCGCTGCCCGATGATCCGGATGAGCCGCCGCTCTTCGAACTTCCCGATGAGCCGGATGAGCTGCCGCTCTTCGAACTTCCCGATGAGCCGGATGAGCTGCTGCCCGATGAACTGCCTGACGAGCCGGATGAGCCGCTGCCCGATGATCCGGATGACTTGCCCTGCCCGCTGTCTCTGACTTTAGTCCCGACTCTGTCAGTGTCGCCAATCATCTGATTGGCCCCGGGGCTTGCAAGGAGTTCAACATCCTTGTTCTCGGTGACACTGATGTCCGCTTCCTCAGAGGAATCGCCGGAAATCATTGCCACAACGGCATTTTCCGCGGATGTTGTCAGTGCGGCGCTCACAGCTGTCTCCGTGTTCGCGACCCCTACAAGATCCTCCTCATCAGAGGTAGCTTCAGGAATTCTGTCGGCCTCTGCCTCTCTGGCCGCGAGGACCTCGAGCGGGTTCTCAGCAGCCTCCTTACGCTTCTCCTTTGTCTCTCCGGGAATGTTCTCAGCCGTCTCTCCCGCTGCAGCCGTCTCAGCGGCTGCTGTATCGGATGCCATGGCGGGCGCTGTCTCTGCAGTCTCGGAAGATGCCCCGGCGGGTGTTGTCTCTGCAGCCTCGGAAGATGCCTCGGCGGGCGCTGCATCCGCAGTCACAGAAGACGCGCCTTCAGTCGCGGTATCTGAAACTTCAACGAGCGCAGTCTCCTGTGTCTCCGCAGGCACTTCGCTGATTTTCTCTTCGCTCACCTGACCGGAAGTCTCCTCGGAGGATGCTTCAGATGTCTCTTCAGGCTCTTCCTCTTCGACTTCGTCAGTCTCCGTGGCAGCCGGCACCTCTGATTCGGCGTCGCCTGTGGACGCTTCCTCAGTTTCACCGGACTCTGCTTCCTCTTCTTCTATATCATAAGAGTCGTCACTGCCTGCTTCCTCAGCGGGCTCCTCATAATCCTCTTCCTGCGGTGCCGGCACCGGTGTCGCGACAGGAATCTCGGTCGGTTCGGGGATAACGATCTCCGGAAGGACCGCAGCGGCATCGGGATCAATGACCCCCGTCGGGGTCGGTGTTATGGATCCCGTCGGAGTCGGAGTGATGGACCCGGTCGGAGTCACTTCCGCTGTCACAGCCGTGTCGACCGTCGCAGCCTGGGTCTCTTCAGGTGTGGCAATACCGATGTTGGCAGTCAGGAGCAGTCCCGCTGTAGCGAGTATTCCCGATCTCCTCAGTAATTCTCTCTTCATGTAGTAATTTTCACCTCTCCTTACAAATACTCAGCTCTTAGGTAACCGCAAGATTCATCGTGCATATGTGCTGTGTGCTGTCCCGCAGTTGCCAGAACAAGTCCTAAGTCTGGTATAAAGGTATCGGATGGCGCTTCGCGGCGTCTTTTTCAGGCATGCCCGGCATGCCCGCATACTTTCATACAGAATAGAGTGTAACATATCAGGAAAAGATTTTGAACTATTAAATCAACATAATCTAGTATATTTTTTAAAAAATTCAACTAAATCTGGGGTCCGGACACAATTTGAACGACCGCGGGGCAGAATCAACCTTCTGCCGACTTTCGGGCTGTGTGTCTTCACAAAAAGCGACAATTGGTTTACTATATAGGATGTGCTATGATCCGCCGCCTGCCCGGCGGTGGATATCTTCCACTTATATCTAAGCGAGGCAGCAACGTGTATTATTTCATCCTGAATCCAAGTTCGCATTCAAAAGGCGCAGGGAATACCTGGTCGATCATTATAAAAGAGCTGAGAAAGAGAAACATTTCCTACAAGGTCTATTCGACCCACTATAAGGGTCACGCAACCGATATTGCCAGGCAGATCACGAGGCATGATCCTTACGCCACCATCATTGCGGTCGGCGGTGACGGAACGATCCATGACATTCTCTGCGGCCTCTGCAACATAAGCACGATCACGTTCGGAGTCATTCCTTCCGGGTCGGGCAACGATTTCGCCAGGGGCATGAACATCTCCATGCGCACAGAGGATGCTGTCCGGGCAGTCCTCGCTCCGCGCAGATTCGTGCAAATGGATGTCGGCACCATAGAAGACACCAATCTCCGCTTCGGCGTCAGCTGCGGCATCGGATACGACGCGTCCGTATGCCATGAGGCCCTCGAATCACCGATCAAGGATTTCCTCAACAGAATCGGTCTCGGCCAGCTCACCTACTCCGTCATTGCCCTGAAACAGGTCTTCATGTACCCGCCCTGCGCAATGACGATCGACCTCGACGACGGTCGTCATCTGCAGTATAAGAAAGCCTACTGCGCAGCCATCATGAATCAGCCCTACGAGGGCGGCGGCCTCAAAATGGTCCCCACCGCTCGCTCGTCAGACGGCTTTCTCGATGTCATGGTCGTCGCGGACGTGAGCAGGTTAAAGATTTTCACCATGCTTCCGACAGCCTTCTGGGGCAGGCATACGCACCTCAAAGGTCTCGATTTCCTGCACTGCCGCGCGCTTCACATACATACGAAGAGGAAGTGTCCGATTCATCTCGACGGCGAATCCGGCGGAATAGGCAATGAACTGCACGTTGCGCTGGTGCCGGAAAAACTTCGAGTCATCACAGGCTGAAAAAGAACCATATATGTAAGGCACGGATCTGCCTCCATATATGGTTCTTTTTTCATTTGCTTATTAACACGGATCCGACCCTAAGTCCGGAACGTTTCTCAGCTCCGATCAATTGAAGCCCACGAATTTCTGCACGATGCCGTAGATGAAGACCGCTAACCTTCGACCGGCTTCTGTCGGGAGGTTCAGGCCGATGCCGAGCGGCGCAAAACGTATCCTCGCGTAGAGGATCTTATCCTTGTTCTGAAGGTCCTTCCAAATCTGTTTCTTTTCCGCAAGCGACTCCGGAGTGTTCTTCTTCATGAGCAGGATCGAGGAGATCGTCATCATGATGCTCATATAGTGAACAAGGAAAGTCAGATGCCTCTTCTCCTTGACCATATCCGGCTGATACTGGTCGATCATAAGTCGTGTGACGCGCAGCTGCTGATCAAGGCGTCCCATCATGATCTCTTCGTTGACGCTCTGGCCTTCGCGGCCGATAAAGTACCTGTACAGCGGCATGTTGAGATAATACATGGTCTTCACATAGATCATGGGCGTGAATGCCATGAGGTTATCCACATAGAAGCAGTGCTCCGGCAGTTCAAAACCGCAGTCGCGGAGCATCTGGGTCCTGTAGATCAGACTGTGCATGAGAACATAGCGGTTGGACGGTAGATTTCTCTTGATATCTGTCCATGTGAAGATTTTCTTCTCCGGCAGATATCCTGTGTAATGCATGACTCTCTTATGCTTTGCTCCGAGCTTGTCATAGACATAGTTGCAAATCATGGCGTCGAGCTCACGGCCCTCACTCACGACCTCCTTCAGGATCTCAATGACTTTCATATAGGAGTCGTACGCGAGAAAATCATCGCTGTCGCAGACCTTGTAATACATGCCGGTCGCTTCACGAAGCCCCGTGTTGACGGCACCGCCGTGCCCCTTATTTTCCTGATGGACAGCCCTGACAATGCCGGGATATCTCCGCTCATAGTCCTTAGCTATCTCAAGCGTCGAGTCCTTCGAACCGTCATCAATGACAAGGACCTCCACGTCTTCGCCTCCGACAAGGGCGTGGTCGATAGCCTTTTTCATATAAGCCTCGGAATTATAGCTCGGTATCGCGACGGTCAATATTTTCATATGTCAATTCCTCCCTCTTCTTTCCCATTCGAATATTAATCATTTTAGCATATTTTTCAAATGCCGACGGGATTGGATATTTACTTTCTATTATTTCCGGGGCTGCAAATATCAGCAGCTCCCCCTCCGAGGCTGTCTCCGGCGCAGGCGTATCTGCCCCGTTACCGCTCGAGAACTCGGAAGGCGCAACCAGAATTTCATACCCGGTCATGTGCCACTCAACATGCGAGAAAATGTGTTTCGCCTCACTGAGCTTTCTTATCCGCAGAGGCATGAGCCCCAGACTGCCGGCCTTCGCGAGCGCTTCGTCCGGATTCAGCTCGCCTGCCTCATTCGGAAACTCGTACAACCCCGACAAAAGACCGCTTTCAGGTCTCTTCCTGATCGCATAGGACTCATCGCGGCGAAGAAGCAGAACAGTCCTCTTTTCTATCCTTCGCTTTTGCTTTTTGATCCTGACGGGAAGTTCGCTCTGTAGCCCCTTCTCAAAGCATCTGCAGTACGAAGAAATCGGACAGATCTCGCACCTCGGTGAGCCGCCCGCCAGACACACGCCCGCGCCGAGATCCATAAATGCCTGATTGAGGAGACCCCAGGTGCCGTCATCGGCATCATAAAGGCTCCGGAGCTCTTCGCGGATTTTCTTTTTCACTGACTCGCTCAGGATATTATCGGAGATGGCTTCTATGCGGGCGACGACCCGCAGGACGTTCCCGTCAACAGCCGGTTCCGCCTGTCCGAACGCGATGGAAGATATTGCGCCTGCTGTGTACTCGCCAATCCCCGGAAGTTTCATCAGATCGGCGGCGCTTTCCGGCATTTTCCCCGCGTACGACTCACAGACGATCCTCGCCGCTTTCTGCATATTTCTTGCGCGGCTGTAATAACCGAGACCTTCCCACAGTTTCAGCAGTCTGTCCTCGGGGCAGACCGCAAGGTCCGTGACAGTCGGCAGAGCACCGGTAAATCGCTCGTAATAACCCATCACAGCCTCCACGCGGGTCTGCTGCAGCATGATCTCGGATACCCATATGAGATAGGGATCTTTTACACGCCGCCACGGCAGATCGCGGGCGTTCTCATTATACCATACAAGCAGAGGCTTTACAAAATCGAAACGCATTGTTATACTCCAAAGAGTCAGATACATTTTTCAGTAACATCCGGCGCGTCATACGCAGTGCTGACAATGCCGGAAACGCACGGCAACCATTAAGAATTATAAAGGAGCAAAATGGACGCAATTATTTTTGATGTCGACGGCACACTCTGGGACTCTACACCACAGGTGGCAATAGCATGGCAGATGATCGCCAAGAACCGCAAAGTGCCGTATGAGCACATCACACCGGAACGTCTTCACCGGGAATTCGGCAAAATGATGAAGGATATCGCATACTCCATCTTCCCTGACCTTTCAAAGGAGGATGCTCTGGGCGTTCTCAAAGAATGCATGGACTATGAGGTCGCGTACCTTCTGTCCCACCCGCCGCTTCCCTACGACGGCGTTGAACAGGTCTTCAAGTATTTCAACAGGAAGATGCCTCTCTTTATCGTCAGCAACTGCCAGGCAGGCTACATTGAGACGTTCCTTGAAACCAGCGACCTCAGCGAATATATCACCTGTCACCTGTGTCCGGATGATACGGGACTGAACAAAGCCGGGAATATCAAAAAGATCGTGGACGACTTCGACCTGCATTCCGCGGTCTATGTTGGAGATACAATGGGCGATTATAATTCTGCAAATGAAGCCGGCGTCGACTTCATATTTGCAAAATACGGATTCGGAGATGTCCCCGATGCCCCGGAAACGATTTATAAACCCAGAGATCTGATCAGGATCTACGAGGAGACGGAAAACGCCTGAACCGACTCTCATTTGAACAGTGAAACCGCAAGAACCGGTAAAAACAAAGCTGCCGCACACCAAAAGTACGGCAGCTTTTTTCTATGTCAGCAATACTGACCCAATGATCAAGAAAGCATATCTCAGAAGACCAGCACGTAGGTTCCACGGCTGACCATAAAGTACAGAGACTCAGCAGCGGAGTACGGCAGATTGACACAGCCGTGCGATCCCGCATACCAGTACGTATCTCCGCCGAACTCATAGCTGTCACGCCAGGTCGCGTCATGTATACCGTAGCCCTCGTAGAACTGCATCCAGTAATTTACGTAGGATTCATATGTGTAGGAACCGTCCTCGAGCTGCGGACCGCGCAGTGTCCTTCCCTGCTCCTTATTAAGAATTGAGAAAATTCCGCGAACAGTCTCTCTGTCCTCGCTGGATCCGGTACCGGTAACACACTCGGAAGACCAGCGAAGCTCGCCGTCCTCATAGTAGAAGCATGTCTGGTTCTCAATATCAACTTCGATATACGTCCCGCCGAAGTTGTCGGCGTAAGTCGAATTCAGAGAGTAAGCCGGCTCTCTCTCGGTCACATTGTGATTCTGAATGTCCGCAAGCAGAGCTGCGCTCTCCGTCTCCTGATCGATCATATGACCCCAGGTCTCACTCGGGAAGGCAACATCACCCTGCAGAGTGGAATGAAGAACGCGGTTCGTGTGAACATCATCGACCTTCATCGCGAGCAGGGCAACATACGCGTTCACGTGTTCCCTGACGATCTCCTCATTCAGATACTGCACGCCGTCCTCTCTCATCGCGATCCAGTTCTTGAGAACAGACGCGTCAAGGACCTCGTGCTCACCGTTAGGAAGATCATATGTGACAGACGTGGAGAGGAACTCGTTGAATCCCCCGATCGAATCCTTCAGATACTGGTCATCGGAATAAATCGCCGGTTCCACGTAGAGTCCGGCTTCATCGACATCATATTCCTGAATGCCCGATTTTGCGGCTTCGATCACAGCTGCGACAAATGTATCCGGGATCAGCTGTGTGCCATACGTTTCCGGAACAATTTCAAATGCCATCTCTCCACCGTCAGAAGCATTCTCATCGACGCCGAGGTGGGCATTTGTCGGAACTTCCATATTTTCAAACTGCAGTTCAGGCAGCGCAGTGGCAAGCTCTTTCATTTTTTCTTCATCGAACTTGCAACCCTCATTTACAGTGTACTCTTTCGTGACACCTACATAGCCGCGTGCCCAGGCAAATATATTCTGATTTTCGAGAAGCTTCTTCGCCCCGTCATCGGCCACATATGTATAACCGACATCTGTGCCTTTGATTTTCTCTGTCTTTTTATTCCGGAACTTCATCGTCAGCACGTAGGATTCGACTTTTTCCGTCAGCGCTTCCGTATACTCATCAAGGGTCATTCCCGACGCGTCAATTCCGTTGATTATTGTGCCGGTGGTGAATTTCGACTGGTATGTAAAGGCAATGAGACAATAGATCGCAACGATCGCGGCTGCAACGCCGCCGCAGATTTTCAAAATCTTCTTGCGCTTTTCTTTCTTCTCGCCATCAGTCTGCCCAGCATTCTCCGCTTCCGCGTTCGCCGCAATATTCTCTGCAGCTGCCTCGGCTTTCACCGGTTCCGCAGCTGCTGTCACTTCTGTCGGCTCACTTTTCTCCGGCTCAGCACCTGCGGCTTCTGTCGATTCCGGATTTGCCGGCTCAGCATCTGCCGAAGGCTCTGCTTCTTCCGCTTTTACCGACTCGGAGTCTTCGGTTTCTGCAGGTTCTGTTTTCTCCGGTTCGGCGTCTTTTGTTTCTGCCGGTTCCCGTTTCTCCGGTTCGGCGTCTTTTGTTTCTGCCGGTTCCGATTTTACCGGCTCCGCATCTGCCGGAGTTTCCGAAATGGTACCACTCACAGCGGAGGCTTCCGCAGATGGCTGATCACTCACAGTTGACATCTCTGATTCATTCCCTTCAAATGAATCATCACTCACTGAATTACCCTGAATTTTCTCATTTTCATTCAGTTCATTATTAAGTTCGCTCATATATACTCCACAATATATAATCCGGCCCGGTGGCCGTGTTAATCGCAATACCTTGTTACTATATCATTTTTCACTTTCGGACACAATTCTAAATAATAAACAAAATTTTTTCCTTTTAAAGGACTAAAATATTTTCGAATAGCCATCATCCTCAGAGATATGCAGGCATTACGCATATTCCGACACATGAAATAATGTCAGGAACACCTCAGAGTTCTTGATGCGGCGTGCGCGGCGCGTAAGCGCCTTCCGCTGCGCACGTCAGCGATCCGACATGTTTTCCACAAAAAAAAGAAGCGATGACTCGCTTCCTCTTAATGGAGATGAAGGGATTCGAACCCTTGACCCCCTGCTTGCAAGGCAGGTGCTCTCCCAACTGAGCTACACCCCCAAATGTCTTTTGGGTAAAAAAATACACACCCTCAAAACCGCACATACAAATCTAAATAAGTAAGTCTACAAGTCAGCGGGTCACTCGTTGATGCTCCGCATCAACTTCGTGCATTTGCTCCGCAAATGTCTCCCTCAGGCTCCTCCGGCCCTGGCATGCAAGCATGCCGGTCCGCTCCGCCTGCGGTTCCCGCTTCCTCCGCTTTTGGTCAAGCCTTCGTCCGATTAGTAGCAGTCAGCTCCATACATTACTGCACTTCCACCCCTGCCCTATCAACCTCGTCGTCTTCAAGGGGACTTATCTCTCTAGGAGGGGAGGTCTCATCTTGGAGGGGGCTTCACGCTT
>JAFWIM010000117.1 GCA_017514845.1 Lachnospiraceae bacterium | reverse complement strand
TACGAATTCCTTGAAGAGAAAGGGCTGTTGGATGCATACAAGAATTACCGTGACAACTAATCACCAATCCAAAAGGTGGTCGGGCTTTACCGACCACCAAAAATTAACATAAAAATTTACACACTTTACTTGACAAACCCCCCTGGCAAGTGTATTTACAGTTTTGCCAGATACTTCTCCCTCTCCTCAGCCGGGATCTTCACTAAATCCATGGCATTTTCCGCAGAGATTTCTAATGTTTCCATCAGGTTTTTTATGCTGTTCAGATTGGCTGTTTCTCTGCCTTCTTTTCTGCCCTCTTCTCTGCCTTCTTTTCTGCCTTCTTTTCGACCTTCTTCGCGCATCCGCTCATCACGTTCCAGCAGCGTCATATATTCCCGCCTCCATTCCTCATGTGAACGCGCCGCCAGAACCCTATCGTTCAACCTTTTTGTGAAGTCTGATTCTGTCCTCTGATCCGTCAGATACAGAAGGAACTTGCTCATCTCCTCAGAGACATCTCTTTTGTCCCCCTGCGCTGACAGGATGACCTTGAAGATACCGTCATCATAGTCTATCGCTGAATCCTCCTCGCAGACGGACCTGATACTATACTTATGAAGTCCTGATTCGGGGTATGGGTTCTTAAGACAGATGAAGATGATAAAGCTATTCTTCAGCTCTTCATATTTGGCACCGCGCCAGGTAGTATTAAGATCTATCATTCCCTGATAATAGCGCATCCTTTTCGGTAGATCTTCTGCCACGGTAGTCTGCATCTCGATGTCGTATACCGTAGATTCATCATCCTCCATATACACATCGAACCGGACGCCCTTGCCGTCTGCTGTTATCTCGATGGCCTTCTGGCGGTCAATGGACACGATCCGCCCGATCTTCCGTGAAAGAATGAGTTCAGTCAGTTCCCTGCACAGATCCGGATCGTTCTGCAGGATCTTACAGAACATGAAATCATCCGTAAAGTTCAGTTCCTCATACCGTTTTGTTTTTCCGTATTCGCTCATGACGCCTCCTTTTCTTATACAGCAGGGAGGCGGTCAGACGATCATGCTGTAAAAAATCCACAGCTTTTCTGCCTGCATCCCTGCGTTTTATTTCAACAGGGATGCTGACTTCATTTTCAGGAACGTCGCTTTTCCGGTATCGTGCTCCATGCACGGCTTCCACAGTGCACCGCAGTACATAATGAATGACGTTTTACCAAGCCTTTTCCTCCACAAGGGAGAATTTGTACATAATGACTGACTGATCTACCTACATATTAACAGGAAATTACGTTTGGCTCAACCTCTCATCCCGGGCAAGCGTAGCTGTCGTATCAGGTAACATCCCTGCATCTTCGGTTCTGGCAAGATAGCATATTTCCTGACACATGTCCATGGATTTTTGAATTTTCCATAATATCCTGCCATTTATCAGACAAATTCCTTAAGATTCTACCATTTGTCATTTTGATAATGTCAGTTCTTGGAAAGAGCCAAGATACTATTCTAACTTCCGATTTCCCTTAGCGATTAGGCTCGAATTTACTTTGGCAAAAATCTAATTTACTTTGGCAAATTCTTTTAGCCCTCACAAGAAGTCCCTCGTATATATTGATGTAAGGGCAAAAGGAAGCCCACTAAAAAAGAAAATCAAACAAAATTATAGATAAATAAAGGAGATTAAAACCATGACAGAAATGAACAAGATCAATTTTGAGGAACTCGAGAACGTAGCAGGCGGCGTAATTCGCACAGTACATAATGACGCTGTTTCTTATGCCAACATCAGACATACACCGGGTCTTAACGGCAAGATTGCTACGCAGGTCAAGAACGGCACAAAGCTTCGCACGACCGGATATACAGTTAAGAAGGATGGCTACATCTGGTACGAAGTCACTCTTCTTGACGGATCCGACAACGCTTGGATCGCTGGCAGCCTGATTGGTTATTGATCCTTCGGGTCATACCGAAAAACTTATAAAGATGATAATTTCGGCGCGGTTCCGTTTCGGAGCCGCGCCGGTTTTATTTGCAACAGAAATACTGCTTCCAAGACACGCAATGGTCCTCATCAACGATTTCAGATGCCTCGCTTCACCGGTAGTGATATAATGTCCATGAACGCCTAATTCACTGAAGTACATTGTAGTCAAGCCGTATAAAGACTCAAGAGGAGGATAAAAATGCACGTACTCGTCATCAATGGTTCCCCGTCCGGAAAAAACAGCATTACGCTTCAGACTGTCTTGTTCATCGAAAAACATTTCAAGAAAATTAACTTTAATTACCTGCATGTCGGTTCCGGGATTCATGCGATAGAAAAGAGCTTTGCTGAAGCTGAGGATGCCCTGCGTTCTGCAGACCTTCTGCTGTTCGCCTACCCGGTTTACACGTTCCTCGTCCCCTCCCAGCTGCATCGTTTTATCGAGCTCATCAAAGAGCACGGCGTGGACCTCTCCGGAAAATACGCGACCCAGCTGACGACCTCCAAACACTTTTATGATACGACCGCCCATGAGTTCATTAAGGACAACTGCGATGATCTTGGTCTCCGCTATATCACCGGACTGTCGGCGGATATGGAGGATCTGCTGAGTAAGAAAGGTCAGACGGAAGCCCTGAAGTTCTTCCGCTACGTGTGCTGGAACATGAAGCACGGTCTGTATGAGCCGGCAAGATATGCATCTCTTTCGCGGGATACCGTCGGCGCCGGTTCATGCAGCAACGGATCGCCAGACACACAGGACACGGCCACCGCCGATCCAGGCAGCACCGGATTGCCGGACACACAGGACACAGCCGCTGATCCAGGCAGCAACGGATCGCCAGCCCCGCAGGACACGGCCACCGCCGATCCAGGCAGCTGCGGATCGCCGGACCCATCAAAACGCATCGTCGTCATCACTGACCTCCCTGCCGACGGCTCCGGCACCGCACTTGCAGGCATGATAGACAGGTTCAAGGAAAGTGTTTCCTGCACGTGTGACGTGGTCAATATCCGCGAATTCCCCTTTAAGGGCGGCTGCCTCGGCTGTTTCCACTGTGCCGCGGACGGGACCTGCATCTACAAAGACGGTTTTGACTCGTATCTCAGGAACAATATTCAGTCCTCCGACGCAATTGTTTACGCATATACGATCCGTGACCACTCTATGGGGTCTCGTTTTAAAATGTTCGACGACCGGCAGTTCTGCAACGGGCACCGCACCGTCACAATGGGCAAACCGGTCGGTTATCTCGTGGAAGGTGATCTTGCAAATGAACCCAATCTAATCACATTAATGGAAGCCCGAGCTCAGGTGGGCGGAAATTTCCTTGCAGGCATTGCCGTTAGCGGAGTAGATATGGGGCGGGAGGTGAACCAGTTAGCCCTT
>JAFWIM010000116.1 GCA_017514845.1 Lachnospiraceae bacterium | reverse complement strand
GAGAGCTGCGAGAGGGCCGGTCACAAGGCTTCCGCCGAGCTGATCTCTCTGGAATGGAAAAAGGCTTCTGTGAGCGTTGCAAAGCATTTGAACGTCGAAGAGGGCGAAAAAGTCCTCTGCATCCGCCGAATTCGAAGCTGTGATGAATGGAAAGTCATGCTGGAGGAAAATTATTTCTCTAAAGATTACAGCTATCTGCTCGGTGAAGATCTGAGCAGTTCCCTGTACAATATTCTGAGGAGTCACGGTACGATCCCGATGCACGCCATCAAGACCGTTGCCATCTGCTTCCCCACGAAAAAAGAGCAGGAAGAATTAGAGATTCCCGAAGGGCAGCCCTTATTACTGCACCATGACACCGCAATGGATGCGGATCACAATGTGATTCATTATACAAGACTGCTCGTCAACCCGGAGCACTACACTCTGACCATTATCAGCTAATCACTAGCCCGGAACATTAATAACAGTCCAGACAGGCTGCTTAGGGTCTGAGATACGTTGCAAACATCATCTTCATCGAAAAGCGCCGGTCACTACCCTGCGAGCCAAAA
Source organism: Lachnospiraceae bacterium (assembly GCA_017514845.1). Lineage (GTDB taxonomy): Bacteria > Bacillota > Clostridia > Lachnospirales > Lachnospiraceae > Chordicoccus. The sequence goes on along the minus strand of JAFWIM010000116.1, from coordinate 7,896 downwards.
GTTACGAACACACTCTGACCATCATCAACCGACATATATAGGGTTGTATTCCGAAAAACCATAACGTTATATTACAACCAAGGACTCCGCCGAGAGCTCTTGGTTATTTTTAACAATTTTATGTATATATTTTACTGCGATATTCCCAAAATTCACTTTAGCCAGATAAAAAAGTTGTTATACATTATATGATGTTATATAATGACATTGCAGGCACACAGTACCTTTGAGGATGTATGAAGCAAGGAGGAAAAAATGAAAAAAAGGTTCACACGTTTACTGGCGATGGGAATTGCTTCTCTGATGGCAGTGTCTCTCGCAGCATGCGGCTCCTCATCCGGTGGTTCCGCAGGTCAGACAGCCGGCGCTGATTCAACAGCAGCCGCAAACGCAGGCAACAGCAATGTAAAGACAATCAAGTTCTTCCACCGTTTCCCCGATGATCCCGCAAACTCTTTCATCGAAGAAAAGATTGCAGAGTATGAGGCAGCACACAGCGATATCGATATCGTTGTCACCAGCGCTCAGAACCAGCCTTTCAAAGAGAAAATCAAGACTGTAGTCGGAACCGCCGAAGAGCCCGATATCTACTACAGCTGGGCAGGTGAGTTCTCAGAGAGATTCATCCGCGAAAATCTTATCCTTGATCTCACTCCATATCTTGAGGCAGACAGTGAGTGGGCAGACAGCCTGATCGAATCCCAGATGGTCAACTATACCACCGATGACGGTATGGTCTACGGCATTCCTTTCCGTCTTGACGGCAAAGTATTCGCTTACAATCGCGACATCTTTGATGAGCTGGGGCTTGAAGTTCCCACAACATGGGATGAGTTCCTCGCAGTCCTTGACGCAATCAAGGCAGACGGCACCTACACACCGCTGGCAGAAGGAAATCAGGATCAGTGGCCGGGCGCTCACTACATCGGAACTCTGAACCAGATGCTGGTCGCTGACGATGTGAGAGCAGCTGACTTCAATCCGAAGACAGGCGCTTTCACAGACCCGGGCTATGTAGAAGCTCTTGATAAGTATCAGCAGCTCGTTCCCTACATGAACATCGGTGTCAACGGCATGACTCATGATATGGCTCGTCAGCTGTTCACGACAGGACAGGCTGCAATGTGCTACATCGAGCTCGTTGAGATCACCAACCTCTACCAGGAGACTGAAGGAACTGAGTTCAACTGGGGTATGTTCGTATTCCCGACAGTTGAAGGCGCAGGTAATCCCAACATCCTCACAGGCGAGCCGGAAGGATTTGTCATTTCTGCCAATACCGCTTACCCGGATGAATGCGTAGAGTTCCTTAAGTGGTTCCTCGGCCCGGAAGTCGGCGCACAGCAGGCAGAAGTTGTCGGCTGGTTCAACGCTTCCAAGGGTGTTGCTGACAACCTTGAGGACGAAGGCCTTCGCGAAGCTTATGACCTAATCATGAATGCAGAAGCAATGGGACCGTGGTTCGATGCTTCCCTGTACTCAACCGTCTGCGAAGAATACCTGCAGCAGATCTCCAATGTCACTAACGGTGATATTTCTTCTGCGGATGCTATGGCTAAGATCCAGGCAACAGCTCTGGAAGCTCAGACATTAGCAGCGGAATAAGATAATCCTCTCAGTCGGTTTCTGCTTACATTACAAGATACGCAGTAAACAGCGACTGAACAGAACTGCTGCCATAGATGACACATCACATGGCAGCAGTTTTTTGTAACATACATTGGGCCAAGGTCTTCGTACCGTGTTCGCGCCGAATAAGAAGACCTTCTCTTTCGCTCTTTCAGACGATGACATGCAGCACCTGCCTGTACATATCTGAACAGGAGGCTCCTATGAAAAAGAAAAAAGTCAAAAAATCACTATATCTATACATCGTGCCTGGTCTGTTCATGGTCATGGCATTCGTCTATGTACCGATTATTACCAACATTGTATATAGTTTCTTCCGTCTTTCTTCCTACTCATCCAGTATGAAGTTCGTCGCGTTCGATAACTATCGCAGATTGTTTACAAATGACACCTTCCCGGTCATGATGCGCAACAACATTTACTACTGCATCATCTCCCTGATCGTTCAGGTCGGCTTTGGCACCGTGATCGCGCTGGTCCTGGAGAGCAAGCTGGTCGGCAAGCTGAACAGCTTCTACAGAAATGTCTATTTCATTCCTTCCCTGATCTCTCTGACCGCTGTCGGTCTGATGTTCAATTTCATTTACAACCCCACCGCAGGTATGTTGAACGGATTTCTGAAAACGATCGGACAGCCGGACCTCCAGCAGATCTGGCTCGGAGACAAAAAGCTCGCCATCTTCTGTATCATAGCTATGAGTCAGTGGCAGTATACGGGATATATCGCGATGCTGATGATCGTCGCGTTCCAGAATGTTTCCATGGATTATGTCGAGGCGGCAATCATCGATGGTGCCGGCCCGATCCGCCGCGCGATCAGCGTCTATATTCCGCTGGCTAAAGAGCAGCTTCTCGTCTGTTCTGTCATCACTGTAATCGGCGCATTCAAGCTGTTTACCGAAGTCTACACCACGACGAGCGGCGGTCCGGGAGACGCCTCCCAGGTCCTCGGCCTCTTCCTGTATCAGAACGCGTTCCTGCATGACGACATGGGTATGGCTGCCGCGACCGGCGTGCTGATATTTGTTATCACTGTGACCCTGTCCATCATTCAGCTCCGGATCACCAGATCCGGTCAGGATTAAGGAGGTGCCGATATGACAACAAAACATATTAACGGAAAAAAGGTCTTTCTGACCGTCCTGATCCACCTGTTCCTTATGTCATTGGTACTTATCATCCTTCTTCCGATGTGCTGGCTGATCATGAATTCATTAAAGACCAACCAGGAAATGTTCCGTGATTCCATCGCGCTGCCGGCTACCCCGCTCTTTTCGAACTGGGTCAATGCATGGAACAAAGGTCTGTATAATTATTTCCTCAGCTCTATTATCACCAGTGCCATGTCGCTATGCGGAATCCTGGTATTCTCCTCCCTCCTTGCTTACGGTCTGACCAGACTGAACCTGCCCGGCAGCGGTCTGATCTTTGTGATCGTACTCGGCGGCATGGCACTATCTGAGCAGGTGGCTCTTGTCCCTCTGTTCAAAATCATTCAGGCAATCGGGCTGTATAACACCCGCTGGGCTGTAGTCCTGCCCTATATATCCTTCAGAATTCCGTTCACCATGTTCCTCCTAAGGTCATATTTCCTCGGAATTCCCAGGGAGCTTGAGGAGGCGGCGATCCTTGACGGAGCGTCCAGATTCCAGATCTTCTATAAAATCATCATTCCGATTTCCAAGCCGGTCCTTGCGTCCGCGGCAATCGTAAACCTGAATTTTGTATGGAACGAGTTCCTCTTCGCCAACATCTTCCTGGAAAACAGAAAGCTGATGACGATCCCGCTCGGTCTTATGACCTTCCAGGGTGACCTGAAATCCGATTACGTCACCATGCTGGCCGGTATTCTGATTGCTTCCCTGCCGATGATCATCATGTATCTCTGCATGCAGAAGCAGTTCGTAAGAGGTCTTACCTCAGGCGCCGTAAAGGGCTGATTCCGGCTTTTCTGAAAAAAGCATGCGGAAAGTTCTGCTGCAAAATATATCACACACTAAAGGCCCCGGAAGTCCGGGGCCTTTACTATGGTACGAAGAGCTCACCTGCAGCAGAACACAGCAAAAGGCCCCGGAAATCCGGGGCCTTGAAACAATGGGGTGTTTATTGAAAACTTCCTGCCTGCCGGTACCCGGCCAACCTGCGCGGCCGTGTCTTATCCTGCGCAGGAAGTTATCCATTAATACTCAATCTTCCACATGTATCTTCTCATCGTCAGCGGGTGATTGCGGACAATTGCCAGCTGCTCGGCATAGACACGAAGGACGCCTGTGATCAGCATCGGGTTGAAGAACTCGACGACAGATTTGTCGATAGCGGAGCTGAGGCCGTAGTCCTTTGCATCGACAACAGTAACCTTGGCATCAAATCTCTGAAGGAAAGTAAGCGCGCGGCTGTCCATCGGACGTGTCGGGCCATCGCTCATGAGCAGCAGATACGGAACATCCTTATCTACCAGTTCGAACGGTCCGTGGAAGAACTCGCCCGCGTTGAAGTAGCTTGACGGAATCCACTGCATTTCCATTAAAAGGAACATTGAGAACGAATACGCGCTCATCTGCGCAGCGCCGGAACCCATTACATAGATCATCGGATCGTCGGCATAGCTGTCTGCAAATTTCTTTGCGGTCGGAATCAATGTCGAAACAGCATTCTCGATCAGGTCGTAGATCTTTGCGAAGCCGTCCTGCATCGCATCATAATCCGCATAGCCTTCGTACGCGTTGAGCACTTCGCATGCAAATGCGAGAACATTCCCCATCTTCTCCATCTTGGCTGCATAGTTCGCATAGAATCCGTGAATGATCTGATATTCGGCATTGGTTGCAAGCGGAGATTCCGGATTAATTGTAACACTGACAACGGAAGCACCGAGCTCCCTTGCCTTTTTGGTCGCTGCGACAGCTTCCGGTGTGCCTCCGCTGAGGGAGCAGGTCACCACGATCGCGGTCTCGTCGCAGGAAACAGGAGTGGAGTAATTGAATTCATTTGCAGTATGGATGCTGGAACGCAGAGTTTTTGCGTTGCGATCCATGAAGTACTTTGCAGGGAACATCTCTGACATGGAAGCTCCACAGCCTACAAAGAGCAAAGACTTGATTTCGGGTTTCTTTGCCTTGATATCTGCTACAATTTCTTTTACGTTCATGGCGTAAATCCTCCTTTTTTAATTAAATACATCATATAACAATATATAACAAATGTCAATTTCAATAATACAAAAACCCAAAAATAAAGTAAAAGTAAACTTTTCAGAACCTGTTGGAAAATGATATTTATGATGTTATAATACAAGTATATACAATGAATTCCATAAAGGAGGTTTATTATGAGGCTTATCGGCATCGGTGATAATGTATGTGATGTGTACCTTCATCTCGCGGAAATGTTTCCGGGAGGTCAGGCCTTGAACGTGGCTGTATTTGCAAAAATGCAGGGAATCGACTCCGCATACCTCGGTGTATTCGGAGATGACGAAGTGGCAGAACATATAGAGAACACACTTTCCGAATTCGGCGTGGACAAGAATCACTGCCGCCACGTGCGAGGCGAGAACGGTTATGCGCTTGTCACGCTGATCGACGGAGATCGTGTCTTCCTCGGTTCCAACAAAGGCGGTGTCGCAAGAGAGTTCCCCCTTGTGCTTGATGAAAATGATATCGAGTACATCAGACAGTTCTCTGTCGTGCACACCACCAATAATTCCTTCTTTGACGAACAACTTCCCGTTCTGTATGAAGCCGGCATCCCGGTCTCCTATGATTTCTCCGATCAGTGGATCGAGCGCAGAGAGTGGGCAGAAAATCTGGCTAAATACTGTACCTTCGGTTTCATGTCACTCCCGCACAATGCGTCAGAGAACGAGATCCTCTCTTACTGTGAGAGAATGCATGCGTGCGGTTGCAAGAATATCGTAGCAACCAACGGAAGCAAGGGCGCTTATTTCTATGACGGAAAGAACCTCTGGTTCCAGCCCAGCCATCTGGTAAAAGCGATCGATACCCTCGGCGCGGGAGATTCCTTCGCCACCACAGTGCTGGTCAACTATTACAACAGTCTGGAGGCGAACCCCGACGCGATGGCAGGCGACCCGGCTTACTATGAGACCGAAGTCAAAAAGGCTCTCGAGGCAGCCGCGGAATTCTCTTCCCATGTGTGCCTCAGCAAGGGAGCTTTCGATCACGGAAAGCAAATCGTTCCCGAGGAATATGAGAAACGGGCACACAAGCATTAAGGAGACAATACGTTGGGACTTATAATGCGCTCTCAGATCGCCGGAATGAACATCCACTACATGAACTATTCTCTGGACTATTTTTTAGATGCCCAGGAGCGGGCAGGCTTTGAGAGCATTGAGCTTTGGGGCGGCATCCCGCACTTCTACCTGGATCCGTCTTCTTACGAAGACTGCAAAGCGCTGAAAAAGAAGATCCGGGACCACCACTTAAAGCTCGTGGAGTTCACACCGGAAAACTGCACTTACCAGTATCAGATGGCAGCCAAAGGCATAAATTTCAAAAAGAGCCTTGAGTATTTTAAGAACGGTGTAAGGGCCTGTGCCGAGCTCGAGTGCCCGCAGATCTCTACGAATTCCGGATGGGGATACCTGGATGAGACGAGGGAGGAAGCCTGGAAGCGTTCTGTGGAAATGAATCGCATACTCTGCGATTTCGCGGCTGAATACGGCATCACCGTCGCCATGGAGAGCCTGCGTCCGGAGGAGACTAACCTGGGCGTTCGGATCGAGGATGTGAGAAGACTGTTCGACGATATCGGCAGCCCGAATCTGCGGATCAATATAGACACAACAGCTATGGGCGTTTCCGGCGAGACCCTCGAGCAGTGGTTTGCGGAATTCGGGACGGCGATAACACATTTGCACTTTATAGACGGGACACCCTACGGGCACCTCGTATGGGGAGACGGATGCCACGACCTCGGACAATACCTGAAGGTCCTGAAAGACAATAATTACAGCGGATATCTCGGACAGGAAATCACGGACCGCCGATATTTCAAGGACCCGATGACGCATGACATGAGAAACATGAAGGCATTTGACCCGTATATCTCAGAGTGAATGCCCTCGCCGCTGCAGGTAATAAACAGCAAAGCATGAGGCAATCCTCGCCACTGCAGGCGAAGGGCTGCAAAGTATGAGACAATTCCCGCCTCAGCAGGCGAAGGGCGGCAAAGTATGAGACAATCCCCGCCTCTGCAGGCGAAGGGCGACAAATCAGGAAATGTGATTAAGAGAGGATCGAAAATGTTTTATAAATATACAGACATAAAGAACATCGTTGCGGAGATTATTGAGAGCAGAAAAGAAGAAGGCGGCGTGAAATCCATATACTTCGTAGGCTGCGGGGGCTCTTTGGGCGCGCTTTATCCGGCAAAAACATTTATGCAGAACGAGTGCGCGGCTATCAAATGCGGCTGGATCAACAGCAATGAATTCGTACATGCAGTGCCGAAAGATTTTGGCAGAAATTCCATCATCTGCGTAGCCTGCCACAAGGGGAATACCCCCGAGACCATTGCGGCAGCAAAACTCGGTAAAGAGAGGGGCGCAGCAGTTATCCTTCTGACCTGGCTGGAAGAATCCGAGATCATCGAATTCGGAGACTATGTCATCCTGTATTCCTTCGATGCAAGTCCGGATCACCTTGCCGGAGACATCGATTACGCGGGAGAAAAAGTATTATGCGCACTGTCTGTTGCGGTGGAGCTTCTCAACCAGACTGCCGGTTATGAGCATTATGACAAGTTCCTCGACGGGCTGGACCGCATCTCCGTCATCATCCGCAAGGCACGAAAAATGGTTCAGGCCCGTGCCGAGAAATTTGCACAGGAATACAAAGATGATGACCTGATCTATACTATGGGAAGCGGCGCTTCCTGGGGTTCGGCATATATGGAGTCCATCTGCATCTTCATGGAAATGCAGTGGCTGAATTCAGCATGCATCCACACCGGAGAGTACTTCCACGGACCGTTCGAAGTCACAGACGCAAACCGCCCGTTCATGATCCAGATTTCGGAGGGCTCTACAAGAGCGCTGGATGAAAGATGCCTCGCTTTCCTCAAAAAATATGCAAGGATGATTGAGGTTGTGGATGCCAAAGAGCTTGGTCTTTCCACCATCGACGTATCTGTCGTCGACTATTTCAATCACTCCCTGTTCAATAATGTCTATCCGATTTACAATCACGCGCTGGCAGAAGCCCGCAAGCATCCGCTTACGACCCGCCGTTACATGTGGAGAGT
>JAFWIM010000115.1 GCA_017514845.1 Lachnospiraceae bacterium | reverse complement strand
CCCGTCCTTAATGCCGTCGTTCACTGCATACGCATGCTTCTCAAGGTCCGTGCAAATGGCCGTCGTAAGTTTTCGCTTGACCAGCCCCTCAGTGACATCTGTGGCAATTCCCTCAATCACAGCGTACTTCTCCTCCTGCACGTGGGCTTCGTTATCGGTCGTAATAATGTACTCCATAAGTTCGGCATCGATTGCAAAGTCCGGCAGTTCACGCAATGCTCTGAAGCTCCACTTATAGTAGGGCTGGTAGACATCGGAGAGCAGGAACATGACCGCCATCGCGTGCTTGACGAACTCCACTGCAGCGAGCTGCGCTGCTGCCTTTTCACCGTGCCTTATGCAGCGCACATAATTATATTGGCCGGACTGAGCCATAAGAAGCAGGTGTCCTGCGAGCTTCTTTCTCTTTATATCCTCGGGATACCTCGAAAGCTGCACGCGAATCCTCGCGACCTCCCCATAATTATCAAAGAAAATCTTCCCGTTGACCGCTTCGGCCAGATAATGTTCAGGCAGCGTCAGCCAGGCTTCCATCGTAAGGCAGCCATCGGAAGCGCCGACCTTGTCATTAAAGAACTCAGCTGTCCTCAGAACACCGTGACGCATACCTCCCACCGGAGCCAGCATCTCACGCTTTACACCCATGAATTCCTTCGGGAGCTTTGCGTAAGCCCTCTCAAGCTGAAATGCAGTCCGCCTGTCAATGACGGGTTCATCCGGCAGAAAGATGCAGAAGCCCGGCTCAAAATCGTGGTCACGGGATACCTCATCGTCGTAGCCAAAGCACTCCGACCCGCTGCCGAAAAGTCCGACAGCAAGATATGGCAGTATATCCGAAAACTCTTCCCTAAGCATGGGCATGCCGTAAGTCTCAAAATATTTCTCTGAAATTTCAAGTCCCTTCATAGAGTAAATCCCCTTTGGTCATAGGCAGAAACCCCACTGCCTTTAAGCGGTGGGGCTAGCATGAAAAATTATTAATGATTATCAAAAGTACTAAGAGATTATAACCTTGCCAGATATTTATCTCTTTCGTCAGCCGGGATTTCCATTTCATCCATAATTTCTGTAGCAGAAGTCCCTTTCAAGGTCATCAGTCTCCTGATTGCCTGAGCAACGATTTCTTCAGCTTTTGATGCTTTCGCTTCCGCTTCTGTTGCTTTCACTTCCGCTTCTGTTGCTTTCGCTTCCGCTTCTGTTGCTTTTGCTTCCGCTTCTGCTATCTTCTTATTTGCTTCCTCGCGAACTTCTTCCCGTCCTTCTTCACGTATATCTTCATCTCGTACCGACAGCGTCATATACTCTTGCCTCCATTCAATATGTGCCCGCGCTGCCAGTACTTTCTTGTGCAGTCTTTTTGTTAAATCGGATTCCGTTTTCTTATCAGATAAATAAAGCAGAAATGCTCTCATCTCTTCTGAGACATCCGATTTCTTCCCTTCCGCAGACAGGATAATTTTAAAGATGTCATCCTTGAATTCTACAGAAGGATCTTCCGCACAGATAGTCTTGAAACTGTATTTGTGAAGCCCAGAATATCCGTAAGGGTTTTCCAGACAAATGAAGATTATATAACTCTTCTTCAGTTCCCTGTATTTGGCACCGCGTTCAATCAGGTTTAAGTCAATCATCCCCTGATAGTAGCGCATCCTCTTCGGAAGATCTCCGCGAGTGGTCGTCTGCATTTCTATATCATAGACAGTGGACTCATCATCCTCCATATAGACATCAAAACGGACTCCCTTTCCATCTGAAGTAATCTCAATTGGTTTTTGAGAATTCAATTCAAGAATTCGCCCAATCTTCTTTGACAGGATGAGCTCCGTCAGTTCTTTGCACAGAGCCTTGTCATTCTGCAGTATTTTGCAGAACATAAAGTCATCCGTGAACTCCAGTTCATCATAGTGTTTGCTTTTTTGGGTCTCTCTCATAACTCCTCCTTTGCATGTCTTTGCAGGGAGCAAGTTTGAGCGGTGCGATAAATCCATCGTCTTCTTTCCTGCATCCCAGCCGTTCTTTAGCTTCGACAGGGACGCTTTTTGCACATACCGGGACACGACGATTCTTATCACAAAAATCTAAGCAAACATATTAAGACTATTATAACATTCACAGATATTTCCACAAGGCACAACTGCTTATGCGCTGCATCTGTACACAGTTGCGCAAAAAGAATCACTGTCAATATGATTCCAAAAAAGTAGCACACAGAGGAAATAGTGTCTATGGATTTTTGCAAAATCACAAAAGTCCATAATATCCTACCATTTTCACAGCACTTTCTTTAGATTGATAATAACAGCCTGGGACTTGATTCATGAACCTCCACTCCATATGGCATACGGTGATGCAGTTATATGAGGCACGATATTTACCTCGCCGCCTCATAAATCTCTCGAGCTCTCTTCTCAAACTCTCTGGCCGCCCCAAAGTATCCATAATAGGAAAATGTCGGCGCGCACTTCTCCAGCACGAACGCGTAATAGCCCGGCTCAGCAACATTGGAGTCCTTAAGGAGTTCATATGCTTTGTCCAGACACGCATAGACATCAGATTCCGCCTCCTCGCTCCCCTTCATCTCCTGATAGAGATCTGCCATATTGAGGTAGGTGATGGCCTGCTCAAGCCTTCCGTCCGGCACATCCGCCATCACTTTGATAGCTGACTCATAGAGGGGCAGGGCTTCCTCATATCTTCCCAGAGAGACACAGGTCAGTGCCATATTGTTGTAGAGCCCGCCGAGCAGGTCCTTGTTCGTCCGCTCCGATGACTCATATACGGCCCTGGCCTTCTCAAAGAGTTCCATAGACCGCTCATGCTCACCGAACGCATTATAAGCTGTGGCGGCGTTTACGTATGTCGTGCCGGAGCTGATCGTACCCTCAAAGTCCAACTGGTCTAACAGCGCTATGGCCTTTTCCGCATTTTCAAGGGACTTGTCTCTCTCCCCCGTCTTTCTGTAGTGACCGGTCAGCTCATTTCGAAGCATCAGCTGGCCTCTAAGGTCTCTTCCGAGTTCGGCTTCTTCGAGCCAGTAGAGCAGGTGTCTTTCAGCACCTTCATAGTCCCGTCTGGCCATATACTCGTTCATCTTATCAATAATCCGCATCTGCGGCACGGACCTCACGCTCTTTTCGGCTCCATAGGGTTCCTCACACAGGAGACAGCGCGGCTCAATATAATCTTCCGGTTCAAGTGTATAATCTGTCATATCTTTTTCTCCAAATCAGACTTATATCTACACAAAAGCGAGGCTGCCACACATGACAGCCCCGCCGTTTTTCATAATAATCTGCTTTATTTCTTCATCAGCCATCCCTTGATATCGGAGACACCTCTGTATCTCTCAAAAGAGTTATCGTCAGCGAGGACCAGAGTCGGTGCGGACATGATACCGTACTTATCGCAGAGATCCGGGTTCTCATTGGCATCAATGATGTCGTAGGACACTCCCGCGCGGTCGAGCATAGCGATTGCAGCCTTGCAGTTCGGGCAGGTCGGTGTCTTGAAGAGCATAGCTCTTGTGCCTGTGGCAGCCGGTTTCTCAAGAACTGCTGTCGCTGCTGCCTTCGGAGCTGCCTGCTCCGCCGCTGCACTCTCCTTGCCTGCCGCACTGATTGTATTCATCACGACGTTGACTTCCGGTTTCGGCGCTTCCTTGTGAGCAATCGGTGCCGGAGCCGGGTTCGGACCCTTGTGCAGAAGTCTTGATCTGCCGATGTTGTAGACGCGGCGATCCTTGTACTCCTGGGCCTTGCCGTCGTTCCAGTTCTGGACCGGTCTGTAGTAACCGGTGATACGGCTGTAGACCTCGGTTCTCTGATCGCAGATCGGGCAAATGAACTGCTCGCCCGTCAGATAGCCATGATTCTTGCAGACAGAGTATGTCGGGGACATTGTGTAATACGGCAGTTTGTAGTTCTCAGCAATCTTGCGGACAAGGTTGGCAGCTGCCTTCCAATCCGGAAGCTTCTCGCCGAGGAAGGCGTGGAAGACTGTGCCGGATGTGTACAGTGTCTGCAGATCATCCTGAATATCAAGTGCGGAGAACACGTCCTCTGTGTAGCCGACCGGCAGATGAGAGGAGTTGGTGTAGTACGGGGTTCCGTTCATATTTGCAGTAATGATATCCGGATAAAGCTCCTTGTCATGCTTTGCAAATCTATATGTCGTCGACTCCGCCGGTGTCGCCTCAAGGTTGTAGAGGTCGCCGTACTTCTCCTGATAATCGGAGAGTCTCTCGCGCATG
>JAFWIM010000011.1 GCA_017514845.1 Lachnospiraceae bacterium | reverse complement strand
GTCAGCCCCAGGGTCTGATCGCTCACGTTTACCCGGATGAGACGGAGACGAAAAAGATGAGTCCGGATGTCATCAGAGAAAAGATCCGGAAGGAAGTGGACAAATATAATAAGAAGCAGCCGGCTTACAGGCGCATCATCGATGTCGTGATGAGAGACGAGCCTTTCCCGAAGACGACGACGAGGAAAATCAAGAGAGACTGCATCTGAACTTCTGGCTGAACTTCTGCGCACGGTAATCCCGGCTCAAGTTTTACAAATCCGCACAGGCATGGTAGAATCATAAACACGTTTGTAATACAGAAGTGGGGACGGATGTAATCAACGGATTCTAAAATATGCACTTCCGTTCTGAACTGCGTCCGACATTTCTTGACAGACAGGAGGATGATTTTATGCGGGTGCAGACAGATGAAGATCTGATGACGGCATTTGAAATCTTGTGCGGGAAGAAGGAACCCGAGAAGATTACAGCAATGGAGGTCGCAAAACGGGCAGGCGTGACCAGAAGTACGTTTTACAACCATTTTGCCGATATGCCTACGCTGATCGAGACGTATGAGGATCAGATACTGGACGGGATATTTGATATTCTGAGCGAATACGGAGACATGGGAAAGAACGGCATACAGTTCACGCGAAAGTTTTTTTCCACACTGTGCCGGTACGTCAGAAACAGCAATTATCTGATTCGCAGGTTCCGGAAGCTCACGACAGTGCGCTTCATTGAGAAAGCGCTCATCAGGTTCCACGGCTATGTGGAAAGTATGCTCAGCCGTCAGGCCTCAACTCCGGCGGAGCAGCAGGTCAGCTCCTATATTCAAGCCTACGCGCTCGGCGGGCTGGTCGGCATACTGCACAAGTGGACGTCGGAGGACTGTGCGGACTCGCCGGAGGCGGTGGCGTTCGTGCTGACGCGGATCTATATGACCGGAATTTCAATGTTTGAATAAGGCTATTTCGCTTGTGTCAGAGATTACAACGAAAACGAGGGGCTGTCGCATTAATGCGACAGCCCCTTTCCCATACTCCCGCAGAGGGAGTGATTACTTCATATCATATTTGACCACGTCGACGCAGCAGCTTCCGTCCACCTTGAAGGACACACCGTCACCGCTTTCGGTGTACATACATGTCGTGAAGACAGCCTCGCCGTCATTTACAAATACCTCAGCGCTGAAGCGGTCGAGCAGGATCCGCAAATCAAGCTTTCCGTCCTTCATTGCAACAGTACCTTTTCTCTGTGTTATTTTCGTCTTGCCAAATTCCGGGAAGACGCGCTCCACCACCATCTTATTCTGTGACGGGATAAAGACGACGGATATGCGATTTTTGCCGTCATCGAGCAGGTTCACGCGGAAACGGTCAAGATTTTTGCCCGGAATCTCACGAATCGTAAGTTCAATATCCGAGAACCTTCCGTCAAGACCATCCAGTTTTGCATTTCCGGAAATCTCCACATCGTGGTGTTCTGTTTTTTCTCCGCGGAGAGCGAGGAGCTCTCTGGCCGGATTCTGAATGAGGTTTCCGTCCCGCACGTGAAGCTCACGCGGAGCTGTCAGCTGGCCATACCAGGGCAGACCCGGCAGGCGGTTGCCGAGGGACACCCAGTTCTGCATCCAGGCGATCATGATCCTGCGGCCGTCCGGAGTGACCATCGTCTGCGGAGCGTAGAAATCAAGACCAAGGTCGATCGGGCGACCGCTTGTCTCATCAAATGTAAAGGAGGAAACCTCCTCTCCGCACTCACCGACAAAGTACATGGTCTTGCATTCTTTGGCAAGCACGCTTCCCTGCCAGTATTCGCTCAGCTGGCTTGTCAGGAAGAGACCGACGCCGTCCAGATCAAAGATGTCCGGACATTCCCACATTGCCTCTTCCGTGTCATGGGCGAGGACGTTTTCAAACTGCCATGTCAATCCGTCTTCACTTGAAAACAGAACGATGATTCCATGTCCCTCACCGTCCATGGCGGCGATGACTGTCCGGTAGGAGCCGTCTTTACATCTCCAGATTTTTGGATCGCGGAAATCTGTAAAACTTGATCCTTCGGGCAGCATCTCGGGAGTGATGACCGGGTTGCCGGCATATTTTTCGTAATTCAGACCGTCGCCGATGGCGATATTCTGGGTCTGGGTGCCGCCTTTCCCGGAAATTGTCTGGCTGTGGGCGACGCCGGTGTAAATAGCCAGATGGCGTCCGTCGGGCAGAGTCTCGCAGCTGCCGGAGAAGCAGCCGAAGCCGTCGTAGTCTTCTTCGGGAGCCAGGATGACAGGAAGATATTCCCAGTGGAGAAGATCGGTGCTTTCCGCATGTGCCCAGTGCATCGGACCCCATTTGTTGTCATATGGGTAATACTGGTAGAACATGTGATATTTGCCGCCGTAGAAGGAGAATCCGTTCGGATCGTTCATCCAGCCGCAGCGGGAGGATAGATGGTAACGGGGGCGAAGATCTGTGGGAACTTTGCTGCCCGCGGCCTCTTCGTAGGCTCGTGCTTTTTCGAGTTTTGTTTCGGACATAGGAACCTCCCTGGTTCAGTGTGGTGGTGGATAGTAGCTTGCAGCCGGACGGGTCACGTCTTATCAGTCTGCAGTTGTCTCTTCCGCAGGAACTGCTTCGGTAGACTGGGAACCCGCGACGGATGATTCCGTCTCTGCCGGGATAGTCTGCTGCGGATTTTTCGGGTTGGCCGCGAAGTAGAGATCAATGCCGTCACAGAGACCATTGCACAGAATAGCAAGAGCATCGTCGGAGTGATCGGAAGTCTTGTCGCCAAGTTCGATGTCGATGCTGGGTACCTTGGAGTAGGATGTCTGAGTGAGGTCCATCTCCATGGAGCCGCTCTCAAAGATCTTTACGTTGTTTGCCTGGAGGCCTTCGATGAGCTTGTCGCCGAGGGCGTTGCTCTTCTGCCATGTCTCGCTGACCGGATACATGCTGAGGTAGCTTTCATACTGCGGAACGGACATATAATATGCGCCTTTGTCCCAGTCAGTGGAATCCCAGTGAATCGCGATGTGGCAGTCTGCCAGATTGTTGGCAAGGACCGTGCGGGCGATGTTGTCCAGCTGAACATCCTCTGTCTCGCGGATCATCAGGACATTATAGCCGCGGCGGAGCAGTTCATCACGGACAAGCAGAGCTTCAGCCAATGTGACTGCGCGCTCAGGTGTGCCGTCGGCGAAATCCATACCGGACGCGATTGCGGTTGCCTTGATTGCTCCCTCGGCTGTGCTGCCGCCGGTAACCTTGGCTGTGTGATCCGGGTGGCAGTATGTGCGGTAATTATCGCCGCCGCTTGTGCCGTGGCCGGCGTTGACACAGACGGTGATTCCGTTGGCATTGGCATACCTGTTGGTGTAAAGCTTGGCCGGGTCTGTGTGGACCTGGGATTCATCCGCAAATTCATAGTTCGGATCCAGCATTTTGTCCTCGATAAGCGGTTCCTGAGGCACAACTGTCGGCTCCAGTGTCGGCTCGACTGCTGCAGCGATGGAAGAATCCGGGATGGATGTGTCCGCAAGACCAACCGTGTCGGCCGGGACAGTGACGGATTCCGCTACAGATTCCGGCGGGGTGGGTGTGGGGGTTGTTGTGTCAATATAGGTCGGTGTGCTCTCTGCTTCATCCGAGCGTCTGTTTGTGAAACCGCAGCCTGCGAGCATTGCTGCACTCAGCGTCAATGCGATTACTTTTTTATATCTCTTCATTTTAATCTCCTTTAATTCGATTTTATGTGTGTGGCGTGAATGTCTGCACTGTACTGCCTAAAAGACGGCATAGTGCATTCCTATTGTACTATGTTTTTTGGAAATTGCAATTCTATAGTTTATTTCTGTTGCATTAGTTCGGGCGGGCTGTAACGAAGCCGAGAGACCAGGAGACCGATAGCAGGGCAGACAGGCTGTAACGAAAACCCGAAAGCCGACAGCAGGGTATCATCTTCATCGAAAAACGCAGGTCCTTCCCTGTGAGCTTGCGCAAAGGCGGCAAGCCGCCTCTACGCGATCTCTCGGTCGGACCAGCAATGTTTTTCTCACGAAGATGGATACCCTGCTGCCGGTCACGAAATTAATGGACAACCTGTCTGCCCTGCTGCCGGAAACGAAATCCAGGAACACAGCTATGTTAGCGTATGCAAAGCGAGCGCATGATGGTACAATCACTTTATTGAGACAACATCTTGCGGATGAGATTTCTTGTCTGTGAGATTTTTGAAAATCTGACGCAGAAAGATATGCTTGATGCGGAAGCCGAATTATATAGGAAGCGAGACCGGCTCAGCCGGTCTGTCTACTGAGCGATTTTGCTGCCGCATTAAGCGGTAACAGACTTATTACAGAAGAGGCATATAAGTCTGTTACCGGTTGGTGCGGCATTTTTGCGGCTCCAATCCGGCAGAGCGAGGCGTGCTCGCGACGCGAAGCTAGTCCCTTAGGGCATGAGTAAGCTTGCAGCCACCGGCATTGCGCGACAATGAATCGGCCGGAATTAAGAGAGAATGGAGGCGGAGATGGAAGAGAGAATCGCGATGCTCAGCATCATTATTGAGGATACAGAATCCGTTGCACGGATGAATTCCATCCTGCACGAATACAGTGAGAACATTATCGGACGCATGGGCATTCCCTACAGGGATGAGAATCTGTATCTGATAAGTATTGCAATCGATGCGCCGATGGACAAGATCAACACGCTGACCGGCAGGCTTGGAAGGCTGCCCGGAGTCAGCGCGAAAGCCGTTTACGCAAAGCGGAGCTGAGACGATGGAAAAATTAAAATCAATCATTTTGAAAATTAAAAATGGTGAACGCCCGGAACGGGAGGAGCTGCTGTATATCGTATCCGCAAGGCGCACGGTCACAAAGGAAGTCCGTGAGTGGATGTACAGCCTCGCCCGCGAGAGGGCAGTAGGTGTCTACGGACATGATATTTACCTGAGAGGCCTCATCGAGTTCACAAATTACTGCAGGAACAACTGCTATTACTGCGGTCTCCGCCGCGACAACAGAACCGTCAATCGCTATCGTCTGACCCGGGAGCAGATCCTTGACTGCGCGGACAAGGGCTATGAGCTGAATTTCCGCACGATCGTGCTCCAGGGAGGGGAGGATCCGGCGTACTCGGATGATGACATTTGCAGCATCGTGAGAGGTATCAAGGAGCGGCACCCGGACTGTGCGGTCACGCTCTCAATCGGGGAAAAATCCCGGGAGAGCTATCAGAAATACTTCGATGCCGGCGCGGACCGCTATCTGCTCAGGCATGAGACTGCAAATGCAGCCCATTACCGCCGTCTTCACCCCTCCGAGCTCTCGATGGAGAACCGGATGCGGTGTCTTTTGGACCTGCGTGATATTGGCTTTCAGATCGGCGCCGGCTTTATGGTGGGTTCACCCGGTCAGACGGACGAGTGCTATGCGGACGACCTTGCATACCTACTGGAACTGCAGCCTCACATGATCGGTATCGGTCCCTTCATACCGCACCATGAGACCCCGTTCCGCGATGAAGCAGCGGGCACCCTCGAGGACACGCTGTATTTCCTCGCCGTTCTCCGCATTATGTTCCCGGAGGTACTTCTCCCGGCGACGACAGCGCTCGGAACGATCCATCCGCGCGGGCGTGAGATGGGTGTTCTGGCAGGTGCAAATGTCATCATGCCAAATCTCTCCCCCACCTCCGTCAGGAAGGATTATCTGCTGTACGACGGAAAAATCTGTACCGGCGACGAGGCAGCGGAGTGCAGATACTGCATGGAAAGAAGGATGGAGAGCATCGGTTATAAGGTTGTGACGAGCCGGGGCGACCACGCCGGTTTTGAAGCAGAGCGGCGGGTATGACCATTGTTTGGTCCGGTCCTGCCGGATTGCAGGTCTGGGCGTAAGAAGGCAGGCCCGCATATTTGAGAAAGTGTGATTTATGTACGATATACGTCATTTGAATGACAATGAAATATCTGTGCGAGCGGGGGATGCGGCATTTCCGGTACCGTTCAGGGAAGGTCTGCTCTATTCATCGCCTGCCCGCGGAACCTGGACAATCGCTCACACATCGATGCTCATCCCGGGCAGTCACCAGATTTTCGTGTGCCCGAGCTGCTGCCTTCGCGGCGTTGTCCTGTCGGCGGAGGAGATGGGGGCTATGGACCGGTTCTCCATGCTCGAGTTCACGGACGATCATATCCTGCGGGGTGATCTCGAGGACATGATCATCGAAGGTGTCTCCGGAATTTTGGATGAGATGCCGAAGAAACCGACCTGTGTGCTGCTCTACACCAGCTGCGTGCAGCATTTTCTGAATATTGATCTGAATCTTGTTTACCGCGAGTGCGCAAAAGCCCACCCGGAGGTGGATTTTATCGACTGCTATATGCTCCCGACGATGCGAAAGCATTTTTCGCCGGAGAAGATGCAGTGGAGACAGCTCTACCGCGCGGTGAAAAAGCTCCCGGAGGACGTGCATCTTGCAAATGTCATCGGCTCCTTCTACGAAATCCAGCCGGAAAGCGAGCTCTTTGATATCTTCCGGGAAGCAGGCGTGAGAGTCAGCCAGCTGCCGACCATGGTCTCCTACGATGAGTATAAACACATGGGGGCCGCAGCGATGAATGTATTCTTTCATCCGGTCGTCGATTTCGCAGCCAAAGACATGGAAAAGAGGCTGGGTCAGAAGGCTGTTTATATGCCGGTGAGCTTTAATTATGAAGAGATCCGGCGAAGTGAGATGAACCTGGCGGAAGCGCTC
Organism: Lachnospiraceae bacterium; assembly: GCA_017514845.1. Lineage (GTDB taxonomy): Bacteria > Bacillota > Clostridia > Lachnospirales > Lachnospiraceae > Chordicoccus. The sequence continues at coordinate 219 of JAFWIM010000011.1, read as the reverse complement.
AGGGAGATTCGGCTTCCGGACTATGAGGCACTTCAGAAGGAAGCAGAAGAGGCTCTGGCCGCAGCGCTGGCAGTGATTGGACAGACTCCGATCGCGCTGGATTTCTCAGCGGTCACGAGACCGCTCTCCCTGGCGAGGATGCTGCTTGAACACGGATTTTGTGTAAGGAGAATCTACGCGGATGCATTTGCACCGGAAGAAAAGAGCGATTTTGAGGTG
>JAFWIM010000114.1 GCA_017514845.1 Lachnospiraceae bacterium | reverse complement strand
TGTCTGCAGGCACAAAAGCGCCCGCGGGGGCAGGCTTTTGTGAGGCAGAGTTCATATTCAATGCCCCGGATTGACAGGCTGCCATAAACGTATGCATTGGACACGGAATGCATTCGTTTGAATGAGTACCGTGACCAAAGGTTTTCATTTTGACAAAATCAGGAGGAACATCCATGAGCACATTTATGGCTAAACCGGCAGAAGTCGAGCGTAAGTGGTACGTAGTCGACGCTGACGGCGTTACACTTGGCCGTCTGGCTGCAGAAGTTGCCAGCATTCTTAAAGGCAAGAAGAAACCGATCTACACACCGCATGTTGACACAGGTGATTATGTGATCGTTGTCAATGCAGACAAAGTTAAAGTTACAGGCAAGAAGCTTGACCAGAAAGTTTATTTCTCTCATTCCGAGTATGTCGGCGGCGTAAAGGAGATCACACTCCGCGAGCAGCTGAAGAAGCATCCGGAAAGAGTAGTTGAGCACGCAGTTAAGGGCATGCTTCCGAAGGGCGCTCTTGGCAAGCAGATGTACATGAAGCTTCGCGTTTATGCAGGTCCGGAGCATGAGCATGCAGCTCAGAAGCCGGAAGTGCTGAAATTCTGATAGGAGGATACAACGTTGGCAGCAGAAAAATTTTATGGTACAGGTAGAAGAAAAAGCTCTGTAGCTAGAGTATACCTCACACAGGGAACAGGCAAGATCACGATCAATAAGCGTGACATCGACGATTTCTTCGGTATGGAGACACTGAAAGTTATCGTTCGTCAGCCGCTCGCAGCTATCGATGGAATCGGCAAGTATGACCTCAATGTCATGGTACATGGCGGCGGTTACACAGGCCAGGCAGGCGCTATCCGCCACGGCCTCGCTCGCGCGCTCGTTAAGATGGACGCAGAGCTTCGCCCGACACTTAAAAAGGCCGGCTATCTCACACGCGATCCGCGTATGAAGGAGAGAAAGAAATACGGTCTCAAAGGCGCTCGTCGCGCTCCGCAGTTCAGCAAGCGTTAATCAGTGGCGCTTCTCAGGACGTCTCTATACAATATATTGCGTCCTAAAACATGGTTTTTCCACTATATGTAGTTGTGAGAGGCCCTGCAAAGCACTGCGTTTTGTACGATATGAAGCGTATATGCAGCGCGTATGAAGCAAAGTTCTCACAACCCGAAAAACTCACATAAGACAGGAGATCTTCTCTCAGGAGACGGTCTCCTGTTTTTATATTTCAAATTCCCAAGCTGCCTATGCAGCAAAACTATGATCGTGACCCCGGTCCTCTGTTCAGATCTTGTTGTTCGCTTCCAGCAGCACCTTCACATCCAGGTGGGTATACACCCTCTCCGTCAGTGTCATGGCACCGGAGTGGCCTACGATCTTTTTGATCATGGTCGGTTCCACTTGAGCCTCCGCCAGCATCGAAACACAGGTGTGCCGTGTGTCATGGGGCTTGTGGTCGAAGCCCAGGCTTTCCATCACCGGAGTCCAGTAGCTGTCGTAGTAGTTCTGGTAATCGAAGCCCGTTCCCGCCGGGCAGTAGAGCAAGTGCTCGCATTTTGAGCCCTTATACCAGGCCTTGAACATCGGCAGGACCTTGTCCGCGATGGGGACTCGGCGGATGCCATTCTCCGTCTTGCTGGCGATGATATCGAAGTACTGTTCCTTCAGATTGACATTCTCTTTCTTCAGGGCCAGCAGCTCCGAGATGCGGCAGCCGGTGTAGATCAGCATCAGTACGATCTGGTAATAGGGCTGGTCCTTGAACTCCCACAGCCTGTCGACCTCCTCCCGTGTGAACTTGTTGTGATCACGCTTATCGGGATTTCTGCCCTTGTACCTCTGGATATCCACGTATTCGGAGTAATCCTTGTTGCAGACATCGTTCTTCATCGCGTATTCGTACAGCTGGTTAAACAAGCCCTTCAGCTTCTTCAGCGTGGGGTAGTTCTTTCCGCAGGTGTCTACTACGTGCTGGAGGTCTGCCAGGCGGATATCCTTGAAGATCCTGTCGTACAGCATCCCGCAGACTTTGTAGGAAGCTTCATAGCCGTGGATATTCGACCTGGATACCGTTGGGTACTTGATGGCGGACCATTGTTCGTAGACCTCTCGGAAAGTGATCTTGGAGGCTTTGATATCGAATGGGTTCATATTGTAGGAGGCAAGCATCTGCATTCCTTCGGCTCGCGTGGCTGCGTAGCCCAGTATCTCCGTCTTCTGCTTGTGCTTCCCCGAAACCGGATCGATTTCGTAGCCTGTGGTCACTCGGACCATCCAGGGTCTTCTGCGTTTTCCGGACATTTTCGTTACACTTCCATATCCGTTTGGGTTTCTCAATTCTTCACATACTTCCTTTCCTCCCAGGTTTTTATGATAAGGGTCTTTCCCGTATCATTTAGTGTTCCTGCGGAATTACTCTGTTTCTTCCGCACTGCGCCCGATGAGCTCATTCCGGCTCTTCAGGCGTTCTTCCGGGGTCAGGTCTTCCTGTTCTTTATCCGGAAGCTTTACGCCGGCGTAGTAGGCCAGTTCCTGATCGAACCACCGGTCGAAGTAGGCCTGATCGGTCCAGTAGGTCTCGACCCGTTCCCTTTTCTCCGCGAACCTCTCCAGGAAGAGGCACAGATCCGAATTGTGTTCGGCTGCTTGGTCATTCCCGTCGAAGGTGAGAGAGCAGGTCCACCCTTCCGCATTCGGAGGCCGCTTCACATCAATATGAATCGGATGCCGGCTTTCTTGTTGAGCTCGTTCAGGGCTTCCAGTACATCGGCGAAGGATTCCAGCCGGATCTCCTGCCGATTATAGCCCATCAGTTCTGCGGAAGAAACATGTAAGATCTTTGCAAGTTCATTTATGGTAGCGATGGATGGCTCAATCTCTCCGCTTTCATATTTCTGGATCGTACGGAGCGTCTTGTTCAGATGCTGGCCTAGCACCGTCTGGCTCATCCCGGCTGCTTTCCGGGCATCCTTGATCCTGGTACCTATTCCTGAAGGGATCGTATTCGTGCTTTTTCACCTCCGGAGTGTATTGTAGCACTGAGCCGGGAAGGTGCCGCCAAAAAATGAATAGACATTTCATCAGGTACAGACCTGTGGCAGGGAGCTACAGCAGCAGCGAACGCGGAGACGATCCGAAAGGACCCGAGCGGCAGCTGGCCTGTAAGAGCCGGACAGCAACCGGCGCATAAGCGAAGATCCGCCACAGCATAATGAGACTTCCGTCGAAGGACGGCTTGGTGAGAACCACCGAGGGGCAGAAGGACCCATGGAGCCGGTAAGCTGCCGGACATCTGATAATCTCCCGCATAGATTGCATTTCCGGGGGTGTCGGGGACAAATACGGAAAAATCATATTGGTCCTAAAATGTAGGACCGGCGGCAGAAACAATAGAGGCTGCCGTTGAATTGGGAAACAGAGCGATACTGAAACAGTATGTGCTTTGAAAAATCATATAATGGAAAACCTGAACGAACACGGCAGGGACTCCTATGGATTTTATCCGGGAGCCCCTGCTATTTTTATGGGCTGCTGTGACTGGTTCCGGCATGGTTCCGGACGATACGGCAGCCTTCAACTCAAAAGGAGGTAAAACTTGAACTATGAAGCATTACCGGATGATCTGAAAGATCGAAGCCGATTCTGCGCCTGGCGGTATGAAGACAGGAGCGGCAGACGGACCAAAGTCCCCTATCATCCTTTATCAGGCGAGGCTGCACGGAGCAACGATCCGGGCAGCTTCGTTTCTTTTTCGGAAGCAGTGCAGGCAAATGGGTATGACGGCATCGGCATCGGGATCTTCAACGGTCTGTGCGCTGTAGACCTGGATGACTGCATTACAGATTCCGGCTATATCAAGCAGCCGGCGGTTGATATCATTCACCTGATGCACAGCTACACCGAAGTAAGTCCCAGCGGAAATGGAATCCACATCCTGTTTAGGGCAGACGGATTCAGCTACGACACCGGCCGCTACTATATCATGAATAACAGATCCGGCATCGAGGTCTACGTGGCCGGAGCGACGAACAAGTATGTGACGGTTACCGGGGAACCTTTCGAAGAAATCCGGTATCCGTTCGGAGACAGAACCAAAGAGCTTGCCGAACTTCTGGAACGCTTTATGAAAAGGCCTGAAGCGGACCGTGAGGCAAATGGAGGAAATGCCGCAAATGGCATGGTCCCCCAAACAGATGCACAACTGATCGGTAAGGCGGTCAAGGACTACAAGTTCCGCAGACTTTGGTACGGCGATATCACGGGATACCAGTCTCAGTCAGAAGCGGATCTGGCTTTTTGCAGATATTTGGCCTTCTGGCTCGAAAAGGATCCTGAACGGATGGACCGGGTATTTCGGAAATCAAAACTGATGCGACCTAAATGAGACGAACGCCATGGAAGTGACACCTACGGGGCAATCACGATCCGGAAGGCCATAGAAGGCTGCACGGATGTTTAGCCTCCTATAGCCAAAGCGTTCCAGCCGCTTCTCCCTTTGAAACAGCAGGACAGTGAGCTCCCTCCCTTCCCGGTCGACTTCCTTCCGAAGGTCATGCAGGATTATGTGAAAGCGGTGGCGGCGTACAGTCAGACTTCCGAAGATATGGCGGCGGTCATCGGGATCGGCGTTCTGGCAGTCTGCCTGCAGGGCAAATTTCTAGTCCAGGGAACACCGGGCTATACCGAACCGCTCAGTCTGTACACCGTGGTCATTGCCGCGCCGGGAGAGCGCAAATCAAGTGTTATGCGGGAAATGACAGGCTTCCTTTACGACTACGAAAAGGATTTCAATGAAATGCGCGGTCCGGAGATCCGGAAGAATCGCCAGGATCGTGAAAACCTTGAACGGAAGATCGAAGGCCTGCGGGACCAGCTGCGAAAATCGGAGAACGAGGAAGCCGAAGCGGAACTCTTCTATCTGGAGGGGGAACTCGACGATCTGGAGGAAATGAAGGATGTCCGCTTCTTTGCGGATGACTGTTCCAGTGAAGCGCTGACCAGTCTTCTGGCCAACAACGGCGGAGTCTTCTCCGTGATATCGACCGAAGGCGGCATCTTCGACATTATGGCGGGCCGGTATTCCAGCAAGGCCAATATCGACGTCTGGCTCAAAGGTCACTGCGGGGATGCCATCCGGGTGGACCGTCTGGGACGGGAGCCGGAGTATATTCCTCATCCTGCCCTGTCGGCGATCCTCTCCATCCAGCCCAGTGTTCTGGATGAGATCATGTCCAACACGACCATGACGGGCTGGGGCTGATTGCCAGATTCCTGTATGCATCTCCTCCGTCACGGATCGGAAGCCACGTCTTCTGCTCTCCTCCCGTCCCGGAAAACATTGCAAAAGCCTATAAGGAGCTGGTCTACAGCCTGATGGCGATCCCGAAGCCGGCGGAAGCTTTGAAGCTCACTTTGTCCGACCGGGCAACCGAGATCATCTCGGATTACTTTTCCGAACATGAAGCGTTTCTTGCCGGTGAGGGGCAGATCATCTCCGACTGGGGTGCCAAGTATATCGGAGCCGTACTCCGGATCGCCGGTCTCATCCATGTGGCGGAAGAAGGCGAATATGCATCCGAGATCCCGAGCGAGATCATGAGACAAGCCATTGAGATCGGAAAGTACTTCCTGGCTCACTCCGCTTATGCCTACTCCATGATGGGCAATGACCTGAGCATCAAGAAAGCCCAGTTCGTCCTGGGGCGGATCAAACGCGAAAAGATCACGTCGGTCAAACGCTGGGAACTGGCAAAACTCTGCCGGGGTAAGTATTTCAAAAACAGCGAAAGCATTCAGCCGACTCTCGATCTTCTGGAAAGCTACGGTTATATCCGGATTGAAAATGCGGAGGATGTTCAGCGGCCGGGGCGCAAATCCGACACGATGATCGTAGTCAATCCCGAAGTGTATTCCGCGGAGAAAGCCGATGGATAAAAGACAATTACGGCAATTTCCCCATTTACGGCAAAGAAAGAACGGACGAAGTCCAGGAAAATCAAAGCCCTCGGCGTTTGAGAGCGAAATACCCCCTTTGCACAAATCTGCGATTTATGACAAAAGAGTCTTTCGCCCTCCGGGGGCTCGCAAGCGAGAGGGGGTGATGACATGGCACGGCATTCTTTTATAAGAACGACAAAGCTGACTGACGTTAAGGGACGGGTCGACTATATCAGCAATCCAAAACGCCAGGAACATCTTTACGCTTTTTACAGCACGGTGGCGCCGGAATTTTGGCAGCGCCTTTCCGAGCAGGCACAGTTTGACTTCTGGCGCAGTCATCAGAAAACCGGAAAATGCATCGAAGCCTGGGAGCTGATCATCGCGCTTCCTGAAAGTCTGCAGGCGGCCGATCCGAAAAAACTGTTGGAACAGTTTACCGAAAAGTTCAGATCAAAGTACGGTGTCCAGTGTGCCTCAGCGCTCCATCACAACAAGGCTATGACGAACTATCACATTCATCTGGTCTTCGCCGACAGGGATGTTCTGGCAAAAACGGAAGTGAAACGAGCAACCCGAAATATGTTTTTCGATGAAGACGGCCGGCATGTTCGAACAAAAAAGGAGATCCTGGATGAACACGGAGAGGTCCGTTCCGGGTGCCGGATCCTTCTGAAGGGAGGCGTTTATGATATCAAATGGTTCTCCGGCAGAAAGGACATTTTTAAGTCCCGGAGCTTCCTCCCAGAGGCAAAACAGATGTACACCGACCTGATCAATCAGCTCGTTTCGCCGGAAGAACGACAGCAGGTATTTGACCCTTCCGGTCCTTACCTGCCGACAAAAAAGATTGGAAAGAACAATCCCCTGGCCGATGTGATCACTCAAGACAATGAGCTCCGGCAGGAGTGGAACCGGACAGTTGACCAGGTCCTGATCGCCGGAGGATCCCAGGAAGAAGTAACGGAATTCAAGACCGAAGAGATCACTTCCAAGATTTCGGAGTCGGTTCGGGAGAACGGAAACAATCCTAGCCTGTTTTCACAGATCATTCGATTTGCCATCGCTGTGCTGCAGGAGTTCCTGGATCTGCTGATGCGGAACACTCCGGCAGAGATCGAAAAAACGAAAGAAACCGGTGAGAAACAGGGTGCCGTTTCTCCAAAACCGGAGCCGGAGACGACAACAGATCTGCGAAATGAGGAAGCGGAGTTCATGCCGCTGGATACGGTTCATCAGAAGCTGAACAAGGCCAACCGTAAAATGTACGCCCTGCAGAAACAGCAGAAATCTCTGCAGGACGTACTGGACACAACTCCCCGGGATCTCTTCCACAAGAAGGAACGGAAAGCCCTGGAAGACCGGATCGCCGGTATCGGACGGCAGATCGATCTCACCAGAACGCAGCTGGAGGCCATACCGAAACAGCATGGGTTCGACGATGTGAAAAGCGCGGAAGCAGCGTATAAGGCCGCGAAAGCAAAACTGGAATCGCTGAAAGAAACACTGGGCGATACGGGAAAGGAGGAATTCAAGATCAAGCCCAGGACACAGAAACAAAAGGCCAGTGCATTGAAGGAATTGGCGGCCAGACGCCTGGAGGCACAGCAGAGAGAGGCAGAACGTCGCAGTTCCTGCAACAAAAAGAAAGGAGTTGAGGAGGAAAGATAATACCAGAGAAAAAAGTGGCCTGGGCGAAAAACGCCCAGACCAAAAAAGAAAGTGGCAGTGGCAAAAAGTGCCGCTGCCACATCAAATAGGTTGTGGGACAAAATGTCCCACAACCAACAAAAAACAGATTCGAATAATAAAAAAGGAGATTCAAACAATGGAAAAGACAATTACTCGAAAGAACGTTGGTTACTATGGCTGCCTATATGCAGGATGCCTGAAAGCATATTATCCGGAAGCGTATGAGCGGTTCATAGCCAGGGAGGATCATATAGATCTTCTGAAAAAGTACAATGTTTATTGCCATGAGCACATGACGCTTCTGTTGGAAATACTTCGAAACGAAGCAGGCTTTTGCTCTCGAAAAGTGTTGGCGGAAGGTCTTCAGCAAGATCTTTATGACTTTATCATTAAGAAGACAAAGGAATTTGTCTTTGAACAACTGACGGATCTGCTCGCGGAAGCCAGCTGGATGTCAGTATAGGCAGGCTCCTCCTGTCATGATGGAAATGACAGGGGTTACATATAATATCAACAAGAACTCTATGACGTCATTGCGTTAATCAATATAGTCATTTTTGTTTTTGTGACTTTGTTAACCTTGACTTTTGACAGAGTTCATGATAAGATGCAACTGTGTCATGCTGTAGCCAAATGACTATGTTAAACTCTGAAAAGAGGAAATTGAATGAGAACACTGAATTACAAAACCGAATATCAGAAACTGCTGTCTCCTGAGATCGTTTCATATCTGGCGCAGATCCATGAGCAGAAGGGTCAGCAGAATCTTTTCATAGAAGCACAGAAGGACGCCCTGTCCGAACTGCTGGAGATCGCGAAGATCCAGAGTACGGAAGCATCCAACCGTATTGAGGGCATTATCACCACCGACGACCGGCTAAAAAAGATCGTGATGAACAAGACGACCCCGAAAGGTCGGAGTGAACGCGAGATCGCTGGTTATCGTGATGTGCTGAACACGATCCATGAAAACTATGACTTTATTCCCGTCAGGCTGGGCATGATTCTGCAGCTGCATCGGGATCTATATAAATTCAGCAATTCGGCTATCGGTGGCAGCTTCAAGAACTCTGATAATATCATTGCCGAAGAGCTGCCGGATGGGACCAAGAGGGTTAGGTTCCAGCCGGTCCCGGCATGGGAAACATCAGAGGCCATGGGTTCCCTGTGCAACGCATTGCAGGAAGCGCTGACGGATCCAGAATTGGATCCCCTTCTGCTGATGCCGATGTTCATTCTGGACTTCTTGTGCATCCACCCGTTCAACGACGGAAACGGCCGCATGAGCCGCCTGCTGACGCTTCTTCTGCTATATCGTTCCGGGTATTTTGTCGGAAAGTATATCAGCATTGAGCGCCTGATTGCGGACAGCAAAGAGACCTATTACGAGGTCCTGCAGGATAGCTCGACCGGCTGGCATGAAGGAATAAACGATTATCTTCCTTTCGTCCGGTATATGCTCGGCATCGTGGTCGCGGCCTACCGGGAATTCGTTTCCAGGGTAGATGTCTTGATCACAAGGGGGCTCTCAAAACCGGAACGGGTGCGGGAGATCATTCGAAGCACGACGGGAAAAATCACAAAGACGCAGATCATGAAGCAGTGCCCGGATATCAGCCAGAAGACGGTGGAACGGGCATTGAGAGAATTGATGGACAACGGTGAGATCATTAAGATTGGCGGAGGCCGCTATACCTCCTACACATGGAACTGGGAGAAGGAGTAAAGAAATGGTGACTGGTGAACTGAAAAGCAAAATCGACAGCCTTTGGGAGATCTTCTGGACAGGCGGCATTACGAATCCGCTTGATGTCGTCGAGCAGATGACCTATCTGATGTTCATTCATGACCTGGACGATTCCGATAACATCAGAGCCAAGGAAGCGGCCATGCTCGGCCTGCCCTATGAGAGCGTATTTGCCAAAGAAGTGCAGATCGGGGACCGTGCCATCGACGGCAGCCAGCTCAAGTGGAGCGTATTCCACGACTTCCCCGCCGGGAAGATGTACAGCACCGTGCAGGAATGGGTCTTCCCCTTTATCAAAGAACTCCACGGTGACAAAGAGAGCGCCTATTCCAAATACATGGCTGACGCCATCTTCAAGATCCCCACGCCGCTGATGCTGGACAAGATCGTTACAGCCATGGACGGCATCTATGAGCAGATGGCCCAGCTCAAGGCCGCCGACACCCGCGGCGACGTGTACGAGTATCTGCTCTCCAAGATTGCAACCGCGGGCGTCAACGGCCAATTCCGCACACCCCGTCACATCATCCGCATGATGGTGGATCTGATGGAGCCCAAGGCGGACGAGATCGTCTGCGACCCGGCCTGCGGCACATCCGGTTTCCTGGTAGCGGTCAGCGACTACCTGAAAGAGAATCGCAAGCAGGAGGTCTTCTTCAACCGGCAGAACAAGGAGCATTATATGAATCACATGTTCCATGGTTTCGACATGGACCGCACCATGCTGCGCATCGGCGCCATGAACATGATGACCCACGGCGTGGACAACCCCTTCATCGAGTACCGGGACAGCCTCTCCGACCAGAACCCGGACCGGGAGAAGTACACCCTGATTCTGGCCAATCCCCCCTTCAAGGGCAGCCTGGATGCGGACATCGTTTCTACTGATCTGCTGAAGGTCTGCAAGACCAAGAAGACGGAGTTGCTGTTCCTGGCGCTGTTCCTGCGGATGCTCAAGGTAGGCGGCCGCTGCGCCTGCATCGTGCCGGACGGTGTACTCTTCGGTTCCTCCACGGCACACAAAGCCATCCGCAAGGAGCTGATCGAGGGCAATCGGCTGGAGGCTGTGATCTCCATACCCTCCGGCGTGTTCAAGCCCTACGCCGGCGTGTCCACCGCCATCCTGATCTTCACCAAGACCGGCCACGGTGGCACGGACAAGGTCTGGTTTTACGACATGAAGGCCGACGGTTACAGCCTGGACGACAAGCGCAGCGAGACAAAAGAGAATGATATCCCGGATATCATCGCCCGGTTCCATGCACTGGACGCCGAACAGGAGCGGAAACGCACGGAGCAGAGCTTCTTCGTGCCGAAGGAGGAGATCGTCGGCAACGATTACGATCTTTCCATCAACAAGTATAAGCAGACGGAGTATGTGGCGGTGGAGTATCCACCGACGAGTGAAATCATGGCGAATCTAAGGAAACTGGAAGAACAGATTTCTGCTGAGATGGATGAGCTGGAGAAACTGCTGAATGTATAAGACTATCTCATTGCTGAGTTTACTCATACGGCCGTTTTGTCTCCCGAATCCCTTTGAGTGTTTTGGCGATTCCGCTATGCTGATTAATTGGATAGCGGGAATTGTAATGGCACCGATCACATATTTGATCGTAGGGTTGGTCTATGATAAGGGATCTGAACCGGCAGTGGGAAGTCTGCTGTACCTGGTGACATATGCTCTGTTAACAGGCATTATATGTGTTATGAGCATCTTCTCTTTTGCCTGGTGGTGGATTCTAATACTGGTGGCTGTCTTTATTGGAGCTATTATCGGGATCCGGATCATAGGAGAAAAGATAGAAGGTAACAGCTTTAGAAATTGAGATTTGTGGGGATGAATAGATGGAAAGAACCGTCGAATTGGGAAAGCTTATTACTCAGGCAAAAACCGTGCGTTGTGGAAATGCTAGCTATCCTGTTTTGTCAATGACAATGCATAATGGATTGGTCTTTCAGGGAGAAAAATTTAAAAAGGTAATAGCGTCGAAGGATACTTCAGATTACAAAGTGGTTTATAGAAATCAATTGGTGATTAGCTTTCCTATCGATGAAGGTGTACTGGCAACTCAAAGAATAACAGATGCGGGTATAGTAAGTCCTGCATATGGAATATGGGATATTGACCAAACTCAGATCTTGCCAGAATATCTTGAATGCGCGTTGAGGTGTAACAGAGCAATTCAATACTATAAGGCAAAGCTGCGTGGGTCTACAGCAAGGAGAAGAAGTTTGCCAACACCTACGCTGCTAGCTTTTCGTGTTCCACTCCCGAGTATAGAGAAACAACATGAGATTTTGAGTCAAATTCATAGAGTGAGGTCAATTATTAGAAATCGTGAAGAGCAGATTAGTAAACTGGATGATCTCATCAAAGCCCGATTTGTCGAGATGTTTGGGGATCCAAAAGTCAATGAGAAGCATTGGGATGAAGGTGTAATAGCTGATTATTTTGAAGTAAAGGGTGGAAAACGTATCCCCAAAGGTATGGATTATGCTGAAGGAAAAACAGACCATCCATATCTTAGAGCAACTGATATGAAAAATGAGACGATTCTCGATGATGATATTCATTATATTGACGATGACGTTTACCAGCATATTAAACGGTATACCGTTCAAGGTGGGGATATCTATCTGACAAATGTCGGCGTAAATCTCGGGATGGCTGGAGTAATTCCTGAGAAGTATAGTGGAGCTAATTTGACTGAAAACGCAGTGAAACTCGTTCCTAAAACGGATAAGTTCAGGGGAATCTTTATTGCAAACTATATAAATTCTCCTGGTATACAGGAATACATCAAGGAAAGAAAAATGACCGTAGGAGTTCCTAAATTGGCTATTTTTAGAATAGAAACTATGCTGCTGATTATTCCTCCAATTGAGAAACAAGATGAGTTTGCTGTATTTCGTGCTCAGGTCGACAAATCAAAAGTTGTCGTTCAGAAGGCGCTCAATGAGGCACAGCTGCTATTCGATAGCTTAATGCAGCAATATTTTGGGTGAGGTGAATCATGGAAACATACCTACCGTACATAGTTTCTGTTATCTGTGCCGCCATTGCCGGTTTTACAAGTTATGCAGTAGCCAGAAAGCAAACAAAAGCAGATATTCAGAAACTCGAGAAGCAATATGAACTCGATATCGAAAAAGAACGAGAAAAGTTTGCAATGGAAAAAGAAAAGATGGAAATTGAACATCGCCATCAACTTGAGTTACTACAAAAGGAATCAGAGAACACTTTGGGGGCATCTGTAACGAACACCCTCATTAGTGAAGCCATGAAAATGCCAGAAGTCAGACAGCAGTTTTCCCAAGGCCTTAGGAACGGAAACAAAAGAAAGAAATAGTAATGAGGTGACATTCCATGACTAACTTTGACCTCTTTACAAAAGAACAGGATTTCGTCCCCTTTGCAGAAACGGCCATAGCGGCGGAGCGAATCTACCAGATCGATCCGGCGGCCTGTGTGTTGAATTGCCGAAGGGCGATGGAGGCTGCTGTCAAATGGATGTATTCCGTAGACAGCGGGTTGGAGATGCTGTATCAGGACAGCCTGATTAGCCTGATGAATACAGAGGGGTTCCACGACATTGTCGATGATAACCTGTTTCGGCGGATGGATTATATCCGCCGGATCGGCAACACAGCAGCTCATACGGGACGACAGATTACGAAAGAACAGGCAGCACTATGCTTAGAAAACCTGTTCATCTTTTTAGACTTCGTCGCCTACTGTTATGCCGAGGATTATCAGGACGGAACCTTTGATCGTTCCCTTCTGGAGCAGGAACCCGTTGCTGCCGTTCCAGTCATCGATACCGGGGTGGATCTGAAACTGGAAGAGCTGATGGCGGAGAATGCTTCCCTGCGGGAGGAGCTGACTGCCCGTCGTGCCGAGCAGCAGCAGACCTATGTTCCGAAACCACTGGATATCTCCGAATACAAGACCCGCAAGCTCTATATCGACGCCATGCTGGAGGACGCCGGCTGGATCGAGGGGAAGAACTGGATCAATGAGTATGAGATCCCCGGCATGCCCAACAAGTCCGAGGTGGGCTATGCCGACTATGTGCTGATGGGCGACGATGGGCGGATCCTGGCGGTGATCGAAGCCAAGCGTACCTGTGTGGACGTGGCCAAGGGCCGTCAGCAGGCCAAGCTGTACGCTGATCTGATCGAGAAGAAACAGGGCCGCCGTCCGGTGGTGTTCCTGACCAACGGCTTTGACACTCGCATCGTGGATAACCAGTACCCGGAGCGCAAGGTCGCGGCCTTTTATTCCAAGAGGGATCTGGAGAAGCTGTTCAATCTGCAGAGCATGCGCTCCAGTCTGAAATATATCGTCGTGAAGAAGCAGATCGCCGGACGCTACTATCAGGAAGCTGCCATCAAGGCCGTGTGCGACGCCTTCGGGCAGAAGAACCGCCGCAAAGCTCTGCTCGTCATGGCCACCGGCTCCGGCAAGACCCGGACGGTTATCGCTCTGGTGAAGGTGCTGCTGGATCAGGGCTGGATCAAAAACGTGCTGTTCCTGGCAGACCGGAATTCTCTGGTGACCCAGGCGAAGCGGAACTTTGTGAATCTGCTGCCAGATCTCTCGGTGACGAACCTCTGCGAGGAGAAGGACAACTATACGGCCCACGGCGTGTTCTCTACCTACCAGACGATGATGAACTGCATCGACTCTGTGAGGGATGAGGAGGGTAAGCTGTTCTCCTGCGGCAATTTCGATCTGGTGATCTGCGACGAGGCTCACCGGTCGATCTACAACAAATACAAGGATATCTTTAACTATTTCGATGCGCCTCTGGTGGGTCTGACCGCCACGCCGAAGGATGAGATCGATAAGAATACCTACGCCATTTTTGAACTGGTGTTGCCAATTACCTGCAATGACTTCACTCCAACCTCTCGCCATGTCACAAAGCTGCTCAAGTTGATGTCATTAGCATTTATAACTCAGGCTGAGTATCACCTGTACATTATCCTTCGTCAGGGGATACTCAGCATGACTGACGTGATTAATCTCTGGTGCACTTTGTACACACAAGACAAGGGCATGACGTACGGGCTTGCATCGTACTTGCCGGTGTGGTAAAGGGAAGCTCTTCATCAGACGGCTCCCAGAATTCTTTTTGTGCATCGCAGGGAGACAGGTACTCGGAAGGCATCCTCCTGGTCAGTTTATGGAACGCCTTTCTACATAATTCGAGTTCGTCCCGGATCTCGTCAAGTGCGGCGCTCAGGCAGGAGATCCCTTCTTCCAGGTCAGACTGTATATCATCAAGTGATGCCATGGCTCCACCGATGGAGTCATTAACATCCATATGTACTTCATAGAGTTCCTCGGCAGTTGGTGGTGACGACTGCATTATACCCCGCCCCCTTTCAGCATCTCATGCTCCGTGACGTACTGCACCATATGTTCATCAACAAGCCGTTTCTGCTGCTGTGAGGCATACATGAGGGTCTTCTCGCAGACCCGGTTGATCATACGCGGGATGCCGTTCGTGGATTTGAACACCTCGTCAATGGCACGGTCGGTGAAGATGTCCCTTTTCCCGTCTGCATACGTCAGATGGGAATCTATGTAGCGCCCGGTCTCCGCACGGTCAAGGTGGCGGAGCACGATGTTCATGTCGATGCGCTGGCGTATGGCGGCATAGTTCTGGTAGCGGAGCTTCTGGTCCCACAGTTCCGTCTGCCCGACCAGGATGAGGCCCATGGGGCTTTCGGAGTCATACTTGTAGTTGAGCATGAACCGGAATTCTTCCAGGGTATCCCTGTCCAGCAGGTGCGCCTCATCCAGTACGCAGATCACTTTTTTATGCTGGACCCCGCGGATGATCTCCAGCTCCCTCTGGAGCTGGTTCTTCGCGTCACCGCGGTAGAAACGCGGCTGCAGGCCGAGCTGGTTCAGGAGGCCGGAATAGAACCAGCGGGGCGTCAGCTTGGAATCCGCCAGGTAGAGCAGGATGTAATCCTCCCCGGACAGGGTGCTCTTGAGAGCGCGGATCAATGTGGATTTCCCGCATCCGGGGTCGCCGGTGACCACGATGAACTGGTTGTGATCCACCCCATAGAGGAGCCTGCCCTGCGCCTCATCAAAAAAAGAGGGTATATAAAGGCTCGTCACAGGGATGTTCTTGGCGAAAGGTGTATTTGTCATCTCGAAGAAGGCTTCATACATGGGCGGCCGCCTCCTTCTTCCTGTAGCTTCCGAAGGAAATCGCGTCAGCGGCCATCCGGTTCTCCTCGTTATAGCGCTTCTCGAGAGCGTCCAGGAACCGGGATGTTTCCGGGATGGTGTCCGTCATGGCGGCCGGGACGGGCGGCTTCTTCTGCGCATGCGCACTGATCGCCACGCGCTTCGCCCTGATCGGCTCCATGCCCTGGTAGTTCACCGTGATCACGCTCGTATCCAGCGGGTCATAGGCTATCCCGACCTTTGCCCCGGCAAGCGAGGTGCTGGCCTCGTACATGAAGCCGTCAAAGGAGAAACATCCTGCCGCGTCGATCGTACGGTCCTCGTGATGCATAAACGCCTCGCCGACCACGCCTGTGTCGATGAATATGAGCTCACGGCTGTCCCTGTTCCATTCCTGGAGCGGGGAGATGCCGCCGTCAGGCACGCTGACGTCCATGGACTCATAGTATTTGCGGATCCCGCCATGGGGCTCTTTCTGGTAATCCTGGTCCAGGAATATCTTCCAGAGCCGGTTGAGCTCCTCCAATGTATGGACTTTTGCTATCCGGATCTCCTCGATGAACCGGTCGACGACCCTGTGGAATTTCTCGATTTTTCCCTTGCTCTCGCCTTTTCGCGGCTTTGCCCTGAGGAGGCGGATGCCGAGCCGCGCGCAGCTCTTGACCAGCTGGGTGGAGATGTATTCCTTTCCATTATCCAGGCTATTCCGAATTCGGAGTAGCCTGGATTATACCGATGTTTTGACTATACCGATGTTTTTGGAGAGCCAGCTGTTATTCAGCCGTTTCCCCAAGAACATCGGAATAGTATTTATCTCAAAGTGCGTAAATCTTTTTCAAGATTTCCTTGTCATCCCATTTTCTGCCATCCTTTGATTCTTCCCTGTTGGCAGAATTCATGGATTTTGCTAATGTTTCAAGGGTTGCAAAAGCATAAAAACCAGATGTTGTTGACATGCTTTCATGCCCCAAAAGCTGCTGTATGTGTGCAAGGGGCATCCCATTTTTGTACAAATCCATAGCACGGGTTTTTCTGATCATATGGCAATGCGGTTTGGGCGGCATTGCTGTTCCATTCGCTATACATTGAGAAGAGTATGCCTTTATCATGTTTTCCACCGTGTCATGGGAAAGCATATGTTTTTTGCCATAAGTCCTTGCATAGAATAGCGGATTTTCCGAAGCGTAATCAGCATGGTATTCTTTCAGAAATACATTTATGTGTTTGACTGTTTTTCCCATCAGCGGTATGTTCCGATACTTACGTCCTTTGCCCATAATAGTCAGGTAGGGTACTTCCGCATCAAGGTGTAGTTGGTTAAGCTTCATCTCCAACAGCTCGGCTATCCTTGCTGCTGTATCGTAATACAGAATCAGCATCATCTGGTTCCGTCGTCCGGTTCTCGTCGCAGGATCCGGTGCTGCAAGAAGGGCCTTCATCTGGTATCCTTCAAAGTATTCAATGGGCTTTGGAGGGACTTTTAATCCTTTAACCGTACGGGCTTCAAGGTAAATGGACATGAGGTTTTCACTGTCTTCATATGCGGCAAACTCGAGAAGTGAGTGTATGGCAGTGATCCTCAGGTTGCAGGTCTTTTCACCGTATTTCTTAACATTCAGCATCCAGTCCAGATAGTCTGTCATGTTTGACCGGTTGAAATCCGCAAACGTCATCCCCTCACGAAGTACATGTTTTTCTGATTCCAGATAATCAATGAAGCCGTTGAGGCTGTCACGGTATGCTTTGACCGTATTGGGACTAGCCTTGCGTATCTCTGGAAGCTGGTGCGACACATATTTCCTGGACAACGTCCAGAACGCTATTGCATCGTCCGCCTTTCGTTTCTTATTCTTCATATGGCACCTCCGGAAGTATTTCTTCAAGTGGCTCTGCCATACTTCTGTAAGTAGAGAAGAATTCAGGGACAAAGTGAAAATAGTATAATGTTTCCTTTACACTTTGATGCCCCATATATCGCATAAGGTATGGAAGCATAGCGTTGAGATCAAGCCCCTCTGAAGCCCAGCGATTAAGGTTTGACCACGCAAAGTGATGTCGGAAGTCATATGCCCGGGGACGTGTGGTCATTTTAAAATCCGGAAATGCTTTCTTCCAAAAGCGTCTGAAATTTCCGGATATAGCACATGACTTGTAGTACTCTGATCCATGGGGGAAAAAGTACTTCCTGTCCGGGAATAATAAACCGATCTTCGCATCATATTCCTCGAGATAATGCACAAGTTCTGCACTAATGAATAACCTCCTGCTCTTAGGACCCTTAGACTGCATGATGTCAACGTAATTGTCTTTCAAGTGGACATTGCAGCATTCGAGCGTCCGGGCCTCCTTGCAACGAAGGCCGCAGCAATAAAGAAGCCGAAACAACGCCGGAAAAACTATCTCGCGGCCTTTGAAGCTCTTATGTGGTTCAATCCCATCAAGAGCTTTAAAGAATGCTTCAATCTCTTCCGGCATAAAGAAGTAAGGATCCTCCGCGACTGGTAATGTCGCCATTTTGGGAGGGATGACATACGCATTTTTCCCCCGTTTCATGAGATACCGGCTGAATTCGCGCAATACCGATACCGTATGATACAGCGTTGCAGCTGAATCAGAAATTGAAGCAAGATATTCTTCCGTAACCGTCTTTGTCGGAATGCATAACTCAGGATATCTAGCCTCTGTGAACTCGACATAGCGGTTCAGGGTTCTGCCAGGTCTGTCATATACATAACCCAAGGCTTTTTTGTAGACTATGAAATCCCCGGCATACTGCCTCATACTACGTTCATCCATAAGCAGAACCTCCTTTTGGCAGGGGAAGCGTGCATTCGGCAAGCTTTGCGTCATCGGTTGTGATATAGATCATGACACTATCTTTGTTGCCGTGTCCAAGCATCTCAGAAATGACAGGAAGGGGAATTCCTTTACGCAGCATCCTTGATGCGGCGCTGTGTCTTGTAATACGTGTACCATATATACGCCCTTTGCCTTCAATGTCCGAGTCGTTCATGACGTTAAAAAGGATGCTCCTTATCCCTGCATGGCTCATTAACGGCGCAAAAGGAGCCTGGGAACGCAAAAACACAAAATCGGAACTGCTCTCAGGACGCTCATTCAGCAGATAGTCCACCAATGCGTTCCCGATGGCTTCAGTAAGGGGAATGTCATGCCCCCGTCCCGTCTTTTGCTGGACGATATGGAGGAGGTTATGCTCCCAGTCGATATCGCCCAGGCGGATGGCACAGATGTCAACGGCCCTCAGCCCGGTATTGAGCGCAAGTATAGTGATGGCTTTATTACGAAACGATATACCTTTCGATTCAGAAAGCCGGTCAATAATCCTATTGTATTCTTCGTCAGAATACACCTTTAGGATATCGTGCTTCTTAGGAAGATGCTCCGGAATCTCGCACAGGAAACATTTAGTATCCTGGTTCATACTAAGGAATATTTTCAACCCAGGCATATGTGACCCAAGACTTGTGACCTGATACTTTTCACTGCAGATGACGGCTATGAACGACACTACATCGCCAGCGGCAATGTCTGAGATGTTGCCGTAACCCTTGTTTTCAAGGTACTCAATAAAGTAATACGTGAACCGGCGGTATCCGTCAATCGTGTTAGGCTTAAGTTTCCTTGCGTTGAGTTCTTCTAAATATCTTGAGAACACATCCCGAAATGCCTCTGACTTGATCGGGAACGATGCAGAACGTAGAACCGGTGAAAAGTCTACAATACCGTCCCTGATATATGACTCGATGAACCTGATACACCGGGTATAAGCCATGGTACGTTCATGATGATACCTCTCCGTGTTATCCGGAACTATGTGGGAATCTTCATTAATGAATGCTTTTCCCAACTCAGAAGTGTAGTGTGTATCACCCCTTTCTACAGCCATTCGGCTTAACTTGCGAAAGAGCGTTGTATAAAACCCTCTTGTGGTTTCCATGAACCCGGACGATTCCATCTGGTCCAAAATGTTGTCTATGAGTTCTGTTACTGATAATGAGCTTCTGTCCATAAAACTCACCCCCTTTCGGGGTAAGTATTACATATAGGCATAAAAGATAAAATACTATTCCGATGTTCTTGGGAAAACGGCTGAATAACAGCTGGCTCTCCAAAAACATCGGTATAGTCAAAACATCGGTATAATCCGTGTAGCCGCAGTCAAATTTCCCGAACTGGAGGATGGCCTTGTGGAAGGAATCCTCCACCACGGAAGCCGACTTGTTGTCATAGAACTCCGAGTGGAGGATGAACCTTGAATGGTCATCGATCAGGGAAGAAAGATATGTGTGGATCAGTTTTCCCTCTTTCGTCCTGATATCGGGCCCATATTTGATGTCAGCCTGGAGCAGTTCCATCCTGTGCGGCCTGCAGAAGCGCCTCGAGGATGTTTCCCGGGCTTCCGCATACCTGCGCATCTGCTTTACACCGAGGCCCGCCTTGAACAGGTACCGCCTCAGGGTGGACTCCTTGACCACTCCCGGCGGCGCCCACCCCTCGATCTCCAAGATCTTGATTATCTGGCGGGCCGACCGCTTCGGCACTTCCCTCTTCAGGACGATAGCCTCGCCGACGATCGCGTCCCAGTCCTCCGGCAGGCGTGCCGAGCGGCGCGTCTTGCGGTTAGCGGGACGGAGCCCGGCGAACGCATTCTCACGGTAGCTTTTCTCGTACCGGTAAATCGTGCGCGGGGAAAGACCGCGGCTGGAAGCGATCTCGCTGCGGAGCTGTATCCGTTTGGCATTATCCATCTCCGGGTCCAGCAAAGGGCTGATCATCTGGAAGCGTTCCAGTGCTGCAGCATCCTGCCAGTCTGTTGTTTCCTGCATATACATGTACCTCCTTTGGTTTATGAGGTCAGTATATACGGGCGGTCCCGGGACAGCGAACCCAACTCGTTACATGGGCAGGGCAGGCCGCAGGGGCAGTAGATAGCTGCCGCTGTTGTAGACAAAGCGAATCGTGATCTTCAGCCATCTGTCGGTCCTCCTGCGAAGCTGCTCCAGCAGGCTGCCTGTGTCAAACAGGAGATCCTCACTGAAACACAGGACAGTATATCCCGTGTTCCGGAAGACCCCCTCTATCCGGTCCCGGTTGAACTGGAGCCAGGCCTTCCAGTGGAACATGGTCTGTACGCTGGGAAAATCAACAGGAGATTCTTCCGTGATGACTTCATCCAGGACATCTATGACAGCCTCTTCCTCATAATGCTTATACGGGATCATGAAGTTAGGAAGCATACGGCGCATAACACCGCAGGTCTTATTAGTGCATTTGCCAAGGGGGATCCAGTACCACTCCTTTTCGCCGGTGTCCTCTTTCCGGATATGGCGGCGCACATGTGACCTGTAACCAAGAAGCCCTTTCTTACATTCGGGGCACAGGCACTCCTCAGTGCTGTCAATGATAGGTTCTTTATTTTCGTTGTAGCCAACGACCTTATACTCTGCTATAATGGGCATGGTTGTAAGACCAGTCCCAGGGCAGATACTTTGGTCGGTATTCGGGTGCCCTGGGACTTCTCTTTCTATAGACTGTTATGACATTATATAGAACAATCCCAGGTCATTCAAGCAGAGCGTAACGGTGTTAACTTAAGGAGTTGCAAACAGAACTGGAAAGCGGCGTCCCGACCTACGGCTACGAGCTGGCCCAGGCGGTGCAGGACGGCTATCTGGTGGATTTCATGTCGGTGGAAACGACGCTGAAATTCATCCAGCAGGGCATCGTCTATGACGAGCTTTCCGAGGAAGACAAGGAGATCTACGAGGATACTTTTGAGGATGAGAACGGCGAGCTGCCGGAAAGCATTGCTTCTTCCGCGCTGAACGAATGGATCTTCAACGAGGATACGATCCGGGAGGTCCTGAATATCCTGATGACCCACGGGTTGAAGATCGATTACGGCAATAAGATCGGCAAGACCATCATCTTTGCCAAGAATCACACCCACGCGGAGAAGATCCTCGAAGTGTTCGGCAAGGAATATCCCCATCTGAACGGTTACGCCAAAGTCATCGACAATTATATGACCTACGCCCAGAGCGCCATTGATGAGTTTTCCGATCCGAAGAAGATGCCGCAGATCGCAATCTCTGTGGACATGCTGGACACCGGTATTGACGTGCCGGAGGTGCTGAATCTGGTCTTCTTCAAGAAGGTTATGAGCAAGGCCAAATTTTGGCAGATGATCGGACGCGGCACACGTCTTTGTCCGGGGCTGATCGACGGCGTGGATAAGGACAAGTTCTATATCTTCGATTTCTGCGGAAACTTTGAGTTCTTCCGCATGAACAAGGGCAAGCCCACCGCCAACATGATTGCCCTGCAGGGGGCCATTTTCGGTCTGCAGTTCGAGATCACGTATAAGCTTCAGGATCTGCAGTATCAGACCGAGCGGCTGATTGCCTACCGGAAAGCCCTGGTGGAGCATATGACCGAGAAGGTTCAGGAGCTGAACTGGGAGAACTTTGCAGTGCGGCAGCATCTCCGGTATGTGGATCAGTATGCTGTTCCAGAAAACTATCAAGCCCTGACTTATGAGGATACGCTCATTGTCCGGGAGGAGCTGGCTCCCTTGATCGAGCCGGAAAACGATGATGCCAAAGCGCTGCGGTTCGATGCGCTGATGTATGGGATAGAGCTTGCCTATCTCGCAGGGAAAAAGTATAGCCGGGCCAGACACGACCTGATAAAAAAGGTCTCCGCCGTGGCCAGTGTGGCCAACATCCCGGAGATCATGATGCAGGCGGAACTGATCGACAAGATCCTGCATACGGACTATTTGGACAATGCCGGCATCGATGAATTTGAGCAAATCCGTGAAAGTCTGCGGGATCTGATGAAGTACATTCCGACCTGCAAGATCATATACGATACGGATTTCGATGACGAGATTTTGTCAATCGACTGGAAGGAATCCGAACTGGACAGCGACGACCTGAAAAACTACAAGGCCAAGGCTGAGTATTATGTCCGGCAGCATCAAGACAATGCCGTGATCGCCAAGCTCAAGGGCAACGTGCCGCTAACCGGCGCCGATGTGAAGGTGTTGGAAGAGATTCTGTGGAGCGAGGTCGGCACCAGACAGGAATACCAGGCTGAGTACGGTGAGAAGCCCCTGGGCGAATTCGTACGCGAGATCGTAGGTCTGGATATGAATGCTGCGAAGGCGGCGTTCTCGGAGTACCTGGATGAAACGCACCTGGACAGCCGCCAGATCTATTTCGTCAATCAGATCGTGGAGTACATTGTCCACAACGGCATGATGAAAGATCTGTCTGTGCTTCAGGAGCCTCCGTTCACAGATCAAGGCAGCATCGTGGAAGTATTCACGGATCTGACTGTTTGGATGGGCATCCGGAGAGTGATTGAACAGGTCAATGCGAATGCGTTGGCGGCGTGACACAAAAGATAGTTTATATAGATAACAATTAACCATTCGGAGGACAAGTAATGAATGGTACAGAAATTATAACATTTTTAGCAGAAAATTTTCCTGCTGTAGCAAGCGCAGTGAGCGCAGTTACAGGGGGATTGTTCACTGCCATTTTCCTGCGTCATAATACTGCTACAAAGGAGTTTGAAAAAATAAAAGCAGGACAGTTTAAAGAAGTTGCCGAGGATCTGCTGAAGTCTGGTGAAATGACTCATACAGAATACTATAAAGCAAACAATTTCTTAACTGTGGCCAAAAAGGCAGATGCGCATTATTCAAAGATGCCTAAAAGAGATAGCTTTGATTCATACGATTTTGATTGGTTTATTCGATTCTATGAGGCGGTAGGCAATATAAGCAACGATGAAATGCAAGACTTATGGGCAAGAATACTTGCGGGAGAGATTAGCCAACCCTCTACATATTCTTTACGAACAATTGACGCGTTAAAGAATTTTAGTAAAGCCGATGCTGCATTATTTGAAAAAGTATGCTTACATTCTATATGCTCTCACGGGAAATGGTTTCTGCCACGTTACGACAAATTCCTAGAAGAAGTATCCATCAGCTACTCCGATATAATGCAGTTGAGCGAACTCGGTTTAATGTATAATGATGGCACAATTGTGCTTAAAGTGGATCCCCAGAACGGGACTAATCTTCTTGTCTCAAATAGGGATTTGATTATGCTATACAACATCACAGACGAGAATAATCATAGGTTTAATATTAATCAGTATCCATTTACACAAGTAGGGCGTGAACTTGCCTCAATAAAGGGCCAGTGCATGACTAACGATGAATTCTTGGTATTCGCAAAGGAAATAAAAAAAGAGAACGTAAAAGTGCCATTTGAAGTACATAGGATTATTGTTTGGAATGGTGATCAAATACAGTACGACAAGATGAATTTGCTTGCTGAGGAATAAAAAAGTTGTCAGGACGAATATGATAAAAGATAAAAAAGAAGCACGTATGCAGCAAAAGCGTTCCTTGCCGGGCTTGGTATGATTACAGAAGCCCTCACCTGCTTGTCATCTCAGTCCTGTAAAACCGCGTAGTATCAAGCAAAACAGACTGCCAATATAGTTCCACCCATAACTTTCATGGACATCCCATCTCCTTTCAGGGAGTTATTTGAAAGATAACCGGGGGAGAATTCACTGCCCAGTTATGCCCGTGACTGTTTCTCTGACAGCCACGGGCATAACATACATCAGCAATAGGAGGCAGGCATTGTTGTTTGGCATCACATTGCCATGTCATATTTTTCTTTTAGAACCACTTGATTTTATGACATTAAGGACATATAATACTTTCAGGAGGCGAAAGGAGGAATTGCTATGGCCCAAATTTATGAGAAGTTGAAAATGATGAGAGAAAAAGCAGGCTTACGGCAAGGACAAATAGCGGAGTATTTGGGAGTGACACAAACGTTCATTTCAAAAGTTGAAACTGGTGAACGAAACCTCACAGTTGACCAATTAGAGAGCGTTGTGAATCTTTACGGATATAGTCTTGCATCTTTTACGGATAAGGAGCAGGACCCGCATCCGATTCAATTCGCGTTTCGGGCACAAGATGTAAGCCAAGACGATTTGCGTATTATCGCAGAAATCGGTCGGATAGCGATTAACAGCAGATTTATGGCGAAAACGCTGGAGGAATCGAATGTTGGATAAACTGGATCTTAGCACAAAAGCTCAGGAACTGCGAGAGTCGCTGGGAGAAGACGCTAACTCCCCGGTTGATATCTTTTCTCTTGTCAGCCAAATTGAAGGACTAACACTAGTGTTTTATCCTCTTGGCAAAAACATCAGTGGGATGTGTGTCAAAGATAAAGATATAAAACTAATAGCGATTAACTCGACGATGTCCTATGGACGTCAGAGATTTTCGCTCGCCCACGAGTTGTATCATCTCTATTATGACGATGCATCTGGTTTTAATGTCTGTTCAAGAATACTTGATCCTAAAAGTGAGAATGAAAAGTGTGCTGATCAGTTTGCCTCCTACTTCCTTGCACCATACAAGTCACTAAAAGCTGCGATAAATAAAGTAATCAAAAAGGGCTCTCTATCCATGCAGAATGTTATTGCATTGGAACAGTACTTTGGGATGAGTCATTTGGCGATGCTTTGGCGGTTGGTTTCGGAAGGATATCTATCCAAAGAAAAACTTGATGATTACAATTATGGTGTAATATCGGCAGCAAGAACACTTGGATATGATGACAAATTGTACAACCCCACACCAATCGAGTTCCAAAGCAGAACGTATGGCCATTATTTAAAGCAGGTAGAAGAATTACGGCAGAAAGACCTGGTCTCATCCGGAAAGATTGATGAACTGTTGCTCGATGCCTTCCGCGATGATATTGCGTTTGGGTTGGATGATGATCAGGGAGGAGAGGCAATTGACTGAGAAGTATTTCTTTGATACCGATTGCCTCTCTGCTTTCCTTTGGGTTCGAGAAGAAAGCATTCTGGCAAGGTTGTATGCTGGCAGAATAATCCTGCCTACGCAAGTATATAACGAACTCCAACGAGTTCCCCATTTGCAGGCAAGAGTAGATGTGCTGAAAAATCACGGAGATCTTAGTATCGAAAGCATGGAGACTGGATCGGCGGAATATCTCGATTATCTTCAGATGACTACTTCACCTGAAGATGGGATGCGGATCATAGGCAGAGGAGAAGCTGCCGGTATAGCGATGGCAAAACACAGAGAAGGTACGCTTGCTAGCAACAATCTCCGTGATGTCCGCCTTTATGTGGAGAAGTATAAGATTTCTCATATTACGACTGGGGATATATTGATTGAAGCAATGGACGCTGGAATCATTACAGAAACTGATGGTAACACAATGTGGGCAGAAATGATTCGAAAAAGGCGCATATTACCGACCGTTACTTTTTCAGAATACTTGGTAGATTATGGAAAGCCGGACGCATGATGGCGTTCCGATATGACCTGAAAGCCTTTTTTACGCGTTTTCAAATACATGATAATCTTATTACTGACGTAACTGCAAAGCCGGAACGGCCCGTCTTTTGAGATGGTTTTATTATATATGCAGTATTTGAGAAAGGAATAGGAAATGAAAAAAGCATTTATAGTTGGGCTTAATCAATATCCAAACTGTGAACTTAAATGGTGTGATAATGACGCTATAGCGATTGCTAACCTAATTGAATCAAACGGAGATGGCTCACCGAATTTTGATGTAAAGCTGATTACAGACACTTGTAGTAAGGAGGACCTGCAGTCTAATATTCAAGCACTTTTTGCTGATGATGCCGAGATAGCCCTGCTATACTTCTCCGGCCATGGAGCAGATAAAGACGGTGGTTATCTGGTATCTACAGACTTTAACAAATCCTGTTATGGTGTTCGTATGACGGATATTCTTCAATGGGCAAATGATTCACGCTGTCGAAATAAGGTTATCATCCTCGATTGCTGCTTTTCAGGTCAGATGGGAGAATCTCTTCTGATGAATAATAATTCTGTTTTAGGCGAAGGAGTAACCATTATGGCAGCAAGTCGTCCGTGGGAAACGTCTATGGAAGATCCGACGATACAGCATGGACTATTTACTGATCTCCTTATTCAGGGATTAAAAGGTGGGGCGGCAGATATAAGTGGAAACATCACTCCTGCATCATTGTATTCTTTTGTTGATCAATCCTTGGGGGCGTGGCAGCAAAGACCAGTATTTAAAACCAATATTTCTCAATTTCTTCCCGTAAGAACTATCTCTGCAAAAGTGCCAAAAGCCACTTTGAGAAAAATCAGTCAGTATTTTATTAATCCTACTGACGAATACAAACTTGATCCTTCTTACGAGTTTACCAATGATCCTACAGTAGTACATAATGTCTTGGAGCCCTATGCAAACCAGGATAAGGTTTCTATTTTCAAAGAATTACAACTATTTGAGAGTGTTGGGCTAATAGAGCCTGTAGGAACTGACCATATGTATTTTGCTGCAATGGAGAGCAGATCTTGTAGGCTAACGGCACTTGGCCTTCATTACTGGAAACTATCAAGGGACAGGAGGTTTTAAAAATGCCAAGCTTAAGAAATTATCACATTTTGATCAGCCATTCTTGGGATTACAATAGACACTATGAGACAATTAAAGGATGGCTTAATGCATCACCGTATTTTCTGTGGACGGATTATTCTGTTCCGATTACCAATCCGCTAAATGTTAATGGCGTTAACGAATTAAAACAGAAAATCAGAAACCGTATCTCTTTGTGCAGTTGTGTCATCATTCTCTCCGGGATGTATGTTGCTTATAGTAATTGGATTGATTTTGAAATTGACACAGCTGTAGCCATGGGAAAACCTATTATTGGGGTAAAGCCTTGGGGACAAGAGAGAATTCCTGCGAAGGTTCAGAATAATGCTGATATCATGGTTGGTTGGAATTCGAGTTCTATTGTTGAAGCTGTTCGGGAGTATGCTTTATAGGCGATACGGCTATATGTGCCGTTACACTCGGCATAATAATAGTAGTGCCAATTCCTCCGAACTCTGCATTATTGTTGCAGGAAAACATAAAAAAGTGAGGACCCCTGCGTTTGCGCCGTCCTCCATCGCCCTGGGATGCAATGGGTATGAAGCACATATGCAGCAAATCCTCACTCCATACGGGGTTTGAGTTGTTACTAGGGACCACGATTTTTGCTTACAGAAACCGCCAGAATCAAGCAAAACCGAGCGGAAAACGCAAAACCATCTCAGTTTTCTCGGGTGTTTTTGGAAGTGCCTGACGGTCTCCGAAGAGATAATTGGAGTTCAGCAAGCGCTGATCGAAACCAACAGAGATACGAAACCCTGGAAATTCAACGTTTCCGGGGTTTTTCTTTTTCGAATTTTTTGCGATCGAGCTCGGCGTCGAAGGACCGTACATGACAGCGAGCCACTCTGTTGCTTACGTGGCTCGATATTTTTGTGGGCGTATGCTTTGATCTCGGTGCAGTCCGTGAAGGTCACCCGGATGTTGCAGCACATCGGTGCTTCAGAGGTTAATCCCTTCAGCCACGGCAATTGCTGCGGCTGGCGAAATGTGAATGTTCCCTCTTTAAATGTATATGTCTTCTTGTCTCACTTTTGTAATAATGTTATACTAAACTACCGCTTTTATAAGGCCGGCTTTTTTACCTCGTTCAGTCTGCTTTCGACACAGCATGGTTTTTTCAGAAGATTACAGAAGGGCGGCAGGCTACGCTGGATATCGGACCGGCAAGGACTTTACGTCGGTAGTAAATTACGGGAAGGCAGCGCTGATGCCTGCGTTCCTCTCGCCGGTTTAAATCGTTAGAAACGCCTGATTCTTGTCGGATCAGGCGGCTTTTTTCGGAGGCATCCATGGAATTCTTTGATGTAGTTGACTTATACGGAAACCCGACCGGCGAGATCGTGGAGAGGTCATATGCGCACGCCCACGATATCAGGCACCGAACTGCCCACATCTGGATCGTCCGGCGCGTATTGGGCAGGATTCAGATCCTGCTCCAGAAGCGTTCGGCAGACAAGGATTCTTTTCCGGGCAAATATGACACTTCCTCAGCCGGGCACATGGCACAAGGACAGGAACCGCTCGAATCAGCCCGCCGCGAACTCTCCGAGGAACTGGGGATTGAAGCTTCGGAGGATCAGCTGACATTTGCAGGAACTTTTGACATTCACTTTGAAAAGGAGTTCCACGGAAAAATGTTCCGGGACAATGAGATTGCCTTTGTGTATGTGTACGACAACCCGGTCGATATAGATAAACTTACGCTCCAGACCGAGGAGGTTGAGCGGGTGAACTGGTTCGACCTCAGGGAGACCTACGAGGCATGCCTCCGTCACGATGAAAGATTCTGTGTGGCGGTGGACGGACTTTCGCTGCTGATTTCTTTTCTTGAGAAATCCGCTGCTGTATAATACTAACGGTGTACATCCCTTTTACACTTTGGAGGGATGAAGTGACGGTGTTACGAGGATACAATGCAGGCTATTTTATTTTTAGTGATCGGTACTGCGGTCGGATGGAAGCTCACCGGCTGTTTTATCGGTACAAATCAAAAATCTGAAGAAAATCTGAACATCATCTGGGTGCGGCTTGTCTCATCCTTCGGAACGGGTATCATGCTGGAGACATGGATGGTTTATGTGCTCGGATATTTTCTCTGTGTGCGCACGCATTCAGCCGATCCGCTGGGTCGTGCAGAGCTTTGCGCGATGGCGGCAGGAGTGGCATTTATACTGCTTAACTGTATCCTCCCGATCATGAGGAATATGAAGTCTGAAAGTGAGCCGGCAAATGAAGATTCACCTGCTGCGCGGATATACATCCGCGGGCTTGTAAGGGATACGGAACTGTTCAAGAAGGAGACTGTGTTTTACCCTGCCCTTCTTGTGTTTGTGACGCTGACTTTCCGCTATGTGCTCCATGCCGACGGAGATCATCTCTACATGGGTTATACTGTTTTCAGCGACTATGCCCCAAATCTCTCTCTGATACGCTCGTTTTCCTGGTTCGAGAATTTCCCTACCCAGTATCCCTTCTTTGCCGGGGAGGACATTAAGTATCATTTCATGTTCATGTTTTTATGCGGAAACCTGGAGCGCATGGGCTTCCCGATTGAAGTCGCATATAATCTGCCCTCGATTCTCGGCCTTTTCGGGTTCCTGGTCATGCTCACGCAGTTTGCCCTCAGAGTCACAGGCCGGTTCGCGGCTGTTCTCATTACCCCGTTCCTCTTCGTATTCCGCAGCGGCCTTGCCCTGTTTTATTTTATAGGGGAGCACATCTCTGCCGGCGATCTTGTTGACGCCTTTCGTGAGAACAGTGTTTTCATCGGATATACGCCCAACGAGAACTGGGGACTCTGGAATTATAATGTCTATCTTAATCAGAGGCATCTCGGTTTTGGCCTTTTGATCGTCATGGCTGTCATCTGGTATTACTACGGATATCTTGAAAATGCGTGCGGCGGCTATGATCCTTCTCTGACAGGGAAGCTAAAAGAGCTGTTATTCACACGGGATGCCTGGGCTGTAAGCGACCTGCCGCGTGTCATTCTCACCGCGGCCATACTCGGCATGCTCTCTTTCTGGAACGGCGCGTGCGTGATCGGAGGCCTGCTGATCCTCGCGGGATTCGCCCTCTTTTCTCGGAACAAGCTTGATTTTCTGGGGCTTGCGGTCATTACCGTGTGCCTGTCCTTCCTGCAGACTCGTTTCTTTATTAATGGAAGTGCGGTGTCTCCGGCCTTTTATTGGGGCTTTATCAGCGAAAGCAAGGCAGTGATGGGTGTACTCTGGTTTCTGATCGAGATATCCGGAATGACGATCGCGGGGGCGGTATTTGCGCTCTTTGTTCTGGAGGGCAAATACAGGGCGCTTATATGTGCGTTTCTGCTGCCGACGGCATTTGCATTCACAATGTCTCTGACGCCGGATGTGACCGTCAATCATAAATACATCATGATGTCCATGGCCTTTCTCTCTGTCATATGGGCAGAGCTCCTTGTCAGACTGTGGCGGGAGAACAGAAGTGTGGCGGCGCGCGTATTTGCAGTCGTACTGGCGGTCATTCTCATGGCGACCGGAGCATACGATTTTGTGATCATCATACGGAACAACGGCAAAGATCATGAATTTGCCGTCAACACGGAGAGCGAACTCGGCCATTATATTGAGGAAAACCTGACCTGGGATGACATGGTCCTGTCGGGCCCGGATTCTGTATCGGATTTCACGGTCAGCGGATGCCGGATGTACTGCGGATGGCCGTATTACGCATGGTCTGCGGGATACGACACGGACTACCGCTTTGAAACGGCAAAATATATCTATACGATCGATGATGAAGCTGAGCTTTTGAGAGTCCTCGCCGAGGAAAACATAAATTATGTGCTTTATGAGAGGGGAATGTATTACGACGATGTGGCGGCAAGAGAGGATGTGATTGCCGGTGCGCTCTTGCCCGTCTTTGAATCCTCGGACGGTCTTTATCGCCTGTACCGGGCAGACCGGGAGAACTGAATCGGAGGATGGTTCGGCAATAAATGAAAATCGTGCATTGGCGGTGCCAAATGTAAAGGGAATGCAAAATTTACTTGCATATAAAGTGGAAATCTGATATTTTCTTAAATAATGCTCCGTGCAGAATACGATAGATATATGGAGATTTTTTGTGGAAAGAAGAAGTGTGATCCTTATTCCGGCTTATGACCCTCCAAAAAATTTCTGCTCATATATTCAGGAACTCATGGATGAAGGCTTTCTCGACATCATTATCGTCGATGACGGCAGCAGGGAGGAAAAGTCGGAGCTTTTTTGCAAAGCCGGGGAGATGGGATGTACTGTATTTCATCACCAGTCGAACCGCGGTAAGGGCATGGCGCTCAAGACCGGTATGAGGGAATATCTCGATACATATTCGGGAAAGAGGGATGGCCTCATAACCGTCAACTCGGACGGATGTGACCGGATCAGTGATATTATAAAAATTTCAGAGGAACTCGAGAAGCAGAATGACAGGCTGAAGCCCAAGCTCGTGCTAGGTACACGCAGCTTTGACAGTCCCTATATGTCAAATGCGACTCGAAAGGGCAGCAGAATTGCAGTGCTGTGGTTCCATTATCTGTTCAACGCCCGCTGCAGCGACGTGCTCTGCACGCTCCGGGGGATTCCGGACCGGTTGGTCAAGGTGTGCATGAAATACTCAGAGCGCTCCTATGCCTATGAGACGTCGTATCTCATCGGCATGAAAGATTTCGGGTATTCAGAGATACCGATCGAGCTCACAGAGCCGAACCCTGACGCCGAGATTCACTTTAATCTGGTGTGGAATACAATTCTGATTTATGTTGTCATATTCAGAAAGCTGATGGTGTTCGGCGCCACCTCGATATTTGCGGCATGTGTCGATATCTTCCTGTTCTGGATATGCACGGCTTACCTGCTTAAAAATGTGCCTTACCCGATTATTGCAGCGACGTTCCTGGCAAGGTCGGTATCTGCCACGTTCAATTACTTCCTGAGCCGTGCCCTCGTGTTCAAGAGCAATGAGAGCAGGCGCAAGTCCCTGAAACAGTTCATGGCCCTCACTGCAGTGCAGTGTTGTATTTCTGCTTTTACAGTCCATTTCCTTGAGATGCTTATCGGAGGCGGCGCTGTACGGCTGAAAGTTGTGGTCGATCTGGCCCTGTTTTTTGCAGCTTATAAGATCCAGGATAAATTCATATTTAAAACGAAATAATAGAACTCCCCACTTCCGTGTAAGAATGTGGGGAGTTTTGTGCTTTACACCCGCTTATATCAGGTATACAGACGGATTTCACAGCGATCAGATATAATTTAGTTCGATTATTCCTGAGTTTTGTTTTATAATGGAACTATCATTTTGCAGGGAGATATTTATGGACAAGCTGGAATTAAATCAGAACGGACAGACGGACGAGACCGGTAAGGATGAAATCCTTGACAGCCTTCCGGATGAGACTCCGAAAATCCAGAAGAAGCGTCGTCCGAAGAAAAAAAGGCCGCCCCAGTCTGCGGACAGTGGGCCAAGGAGCGATTCCCCTTTAAAGAGTGAGCCCGAAAAATCAGACACAGTGGCTGCCGGGAACGCCCCAGGGAAGAAGCGGAGACCTGAGAGCGCGGATGGAACGCCGAAGAAGCGGAGGCCCGAGAGCGCGGAAGGAACGCCGAGGAAGCGGATGCCCGAGAGCGCGGAAGGAACGCCGAGGAAGCGGAGGCCCGAGAGCGCGGAAGGAACGCCGAGGAAGCGGAGGCCTGAGAGCGCGGAAGGAAGGCCGAGGAAGCGGAGGCCCGAGAGCGCGGAAGGAACGCCGAGGAAGCGGAGATCCGAGAGCACGGAAGGAACACCGAGGAAGCGGAGACCCGAGAGCACTGAAGGAACACCGAGGAAGCGGAGACCCGAGAGCACTGAAGGAACGCCGAGAAAGCGGAGATCCGAGAGCGCGGAAGGAACGCCGAGGAAGCGGAGATCCGAGAGCGCGGAAGGAACACCGAGGAAGCGGAGACCCGAGAGCGCAGATGGAACACCGAGGAAGCGCGGAACCGGGACAGAGCGCAGCGGGAGCGTCCGGACAAGAGAGAGAAAGAAGCGCACTTACGCGGATGTTCTAAAGGACCTCGTTGTGGATACGTCGCTCATGGCGATCCTCATCAAGGCACTTTTCTGCCTGTTGCTGTTCCTGATTGTTCTCTTCGTTGCCAGAGGAATCCGAAATAAGGGCAAAGCTCCGAAACCGGAGGTGACTGAGAGCACTCTGGCCGATGAGTCGAGTCTTGCGGTGGTGCAGACGGAGCTTCAGAAGAAAACGGAATCATTCATGGAAGGCGGAGCGCAGGCTGTAGATGACAACAGTATCACTATACTGGGTGTCGGCGACAACCTCGCACACGAGCAGGTGTTCCTCACTGCCAGCACGGGTTCCGGATACGATTTCCGACCGTTCTATAAGAACATCAAGTCGTTCGTATCATCGGCGGATCTGGCGACTGTAAATCAGGAGACACCGCTTGCCACAGCACTCGGATCCGCGTCCGGCTATCCGCATTTTAACACTCCGACAGAGATGGGAGACGCCCTGATCGATGCGGGTTTTGATGTCGCCAATATGGGAAATAATCACATGTTCGACATGGGTGTCGACGGAGCCTATGTGACGCGCGAATACTGGGATGAAAAGAATATTCCGTGCACCGGATTTTATTACGGTTACGATGATCTTTTTGATTTCCGGAACATTGAGAAAAACGGGATCAAAGTGGCTTTTCTCAGTTTTGTGGAGATGACAAATGATGAGCTGCCGTCCGATTACAGCGCGATCGTTGTCTATATGAACGACCCGGACCTCGTTCGCAGTATGATCGAAGAGGCTAAGGAGAAGGCGGACGTCGTTGTCGTTCACGCTCACTGGGGAGACGAGAATACGGATGTGACAAATGATTACGTCTATAATGAAGCCCAGAAGCTCGTCGACTGGGGCGCTGACATTGTATTTGGAAACCATTCGCATGTGCTGCAGGACCTTGTGACACTGACCCGCGAGAGTGACGGACAGAAGTGCCCTGTCATCTACTCACTTGGCAACTTCTTCAGCGCGCAG
Source organism: Lachnospiraceae bacterium (assembly GCA_017514845.1). GTDB lineage: Bacteria > Bacillota > Clostridia > Lachnospirales > Lachnospiraceae > Chordicoccus. Next base: position 36,141 of record JAFWIM010000114.1, on the reverse strand, counting down.
AAAGTCAGGGATCAGCTGGTCAGCGGTATGCTGAATGTACAGGTCACGAAGGATGCGTCGGGCAAGGTGAAGCCGACTGCGATGGGATTCCTGCCAATCGTCACCCATTATACGGGTGACCGCGAGAATCTTGCCCTGTATCCGCTCAGCATGTACTCTGATGAGCTGGCACTTCTGCACGGCACAGCCACGGTGAGCACGGACGGTCTGCCTATGTCCATGGATTATATTGAGAATTTGCTCGAAAGACATATTCCTGCCCAGTACCTCGGAAGGATGGGCCCGATAGATTGATCTAAAACCAACACTATGCAGAAATGAAGCCCGCGTGGGGATGGATTTCCCCGTGCGGGCTTTACTTGTAGATCTTGACTTCGATATAATTGCGGCCTTTTTTCGTCGTTCCGCGGGAGCCCATGAACACGAACTTTCCAAAGCCTCTCACGGACACTCTGGAGCCGTCTTTCAGCTCGTGCGCGCCCGAGAGCGCTGTCTGTCCGTCGATCGTGACGGCTTCCCGCATGATCAGCTCCTGTGCCCTGCCCCTGGAAAGCCGGCAGACAAATGAGAGTACAGCGTCGAGCCTCGGAGAGGCGACAGAACCGCTGCGGATCTCAAATTCCGGTCGGATCGTGCACGATGACGGGGGGACTTCGCGGGGAATCACTGTCGTGTGCCTGACGCGGGAGAGTTCATTGCAAATGAAATCAGCCATGTCCTTAAAAACAAATACAAATGCGGAGGAGTCTTCCCGGTCGATCAGTATATCACCGATCTGCCCGCGCGTAATTCCAAGATTCATGAGAGCGCCCAGATAGTCTCTGTGTGTGAGGGCATCTGCAAATTTTGCCGCGGCGGGAGACACTTTGAGGCAGGTAACGATCTGAGGCGTCTCCCCCTCCTGTGCCTTGTAAGTTTGCGCATCGAGCCACGAAGGAAGAAAGACGGCAGTCTGCCGCTCAGCTTCATCGAATCCACCGTAGAAGATGTACTGCACGCCCTCCACCCTGTCCACCGGCCTGCTTACTCCGAGTTTTCGCAGCGCTTTGTGGAATTCTGCCTGCTCGGAGGCAGATAGAAAATCGGTGTGCGTGATATAGTCATTCATATAGGCGCTACGGGCGAGATCCCGAATGCGGCCTTCCATATAGTCAGAATCAGCCATGTTCCATATCCTTTAGGGCAGGGTCGGCGTTATTCAATCAGGATGATCTCTGCGCCGGATCCCGGACCACATGAAAGTCTGTCCGGACAATCGTCATGCGGACGTTAAATCTGTCAAACTGCATCGAATGTCCGTTTACATTGTTTTTCAAGTTTGATAAGATTATTATAGTCTGTCCTGCGGTGACTGTGCAAGAACTGCCGGATCATCGCTTTTATATGTGCGTGATAATCGCATAATTCCAAAGGAGTAAAGAGTATGAGTAATCTGAATGTTGTCTGCCTTGACATGGAAGGCGTACTTGTCCCTGAAATCTGGATCGCGTTCTCGGAAGCCAGCGGTATTCCTGAGCTTCGACGCACGACACGTGATGAGCCGGACTATGACAAGCTCATGAAGTGGAGACTTGGCATACTGAAAGAGCATGGGCTCGGTCTTCGGGAGATCCAGGCTACGATCGAGAAGATCGATCCGCTGCCGGGGGCAAAGGAATTCCTTGATGAGCTGAGAAAGATCACGCAGGTCATCATCATAAGCGATACCTTCACCCAGTTCGCCATGCCTCTCATGAAGAAGCTCGGCTATCCGACCCTGTTCTGCAACACTCTGGAGGTGAATGAGAACGGCGAGATCACCGGCTACAGAATGCGCTGCGCTCAGTCTAAACTGACAACAGTCAGAGCCCTGCAGTCCGCCGGATTTGAGACGATTGCGGCCGGCGACAGCCACAATGACCTCGCGATGATCAGAGCCTCAAAGGCGGGCTTCCTCTTCCGAAGCACCGAGCAGATCATGAAGGATAATCCGGATCTCGAGGCGTTCGAGGAGTTCGACGACTTCCTTGAAGCCATTAGGAAGGCTCTGTGATGAGAAGAATTATTCTTGCGTCCCAGTCTCCGAGGCGGCGTGAGCTTCTGGAACAGATCGGTGTCCCGTTCACTGTCGAAGTTTCCGACACCGATGAAAATGTCAGCGGCTCGGATCCGACAGCAGTAGTGCAGGAACTCGCGAGACGCAAGGCCTCGTCTGTCGCTTCCCACCATGCGGGGGAGGCGGTGACCGTGATCGGAGCGGATACGATTGTTGTCCGTGAAGGCGAAATCCTCGGAAAACCGAAGGATTCGGCCGATGCCCGCAGGATGCTCCGGGAGCTGTCAGGACGTGCGCATCAGGTCTACACCGGTGTGTGCGTGATAGAAATGCCCGACGAGAAAGGCGGCACGGATGATGCCTACGCAGACCGCCCGTGTGACAGAACGGCCCAAGGCCGGGTGACTGCATTTGCGGAGAGAACAGACGTGTTCGTCGCTCCGCTGACCGACGCCGAGATCGACAGTTACATCGCGACCGGCGAACCCTTCGATAAGGCGGGCTCCTATGGAATCCAGGGGATATTTGCGCGCCATATTGAAAAAATTGAAGGTGACTACACCAACGTCGTCGGTCTCCCTGTCGGGAGACTCTGGAGAGAGTGCCTGTCAGGCACCAACAAGTGACTAGTGAAAGGAGTTTTATGAACAGAAAGAATGCATGGGCGGCCTACAGCCGTGAGCGGACCAGGGCAGCCTACGATTTTGCCGAGGAATACAAGGAGTTCCTTAACATATCCAAGACGGAGCGCGAATGCGTGGACACAATAGTAAATGAGGCGGAAGAGCGCGGATTCGTGGAGCTCGCAAGACTGATAGAGGATGGAAAATCCCTCTCCGCCGGTGACAAAGTTTATGCCGTATGGATGAATAAATCCGTCATTCTTATGAAGATCGGCAGGGAGCCGATGGAGAACGGCATGAATATCCTCGGAGCGCATATTGATTCCCCGAGGCTCGACGTCAAGCAGAATCCGCTGTACGAGGACAGCGGGCTTGCATATCTCGATACGCATTATTACGGCGGCATTAAGAAATACCTTTATGTCACACTGCCGCTTGCTCTGCACGGCGTCATCGTCAGAAAGGACGGGACGACAGCAATCCTGAATATCGGTGAGGATGAGGATGATCCCGTCTTCTTTATAACTGATCTGCTGATCCACCTGTCCCAGGAACAGATGGCCAAGAAGACCTCCGAAGCGGTCACGGGCGAAGCATTGGACCTCGTTGTAGGCAACAAGCCGTTCATCATTGAGAGCGGCGGGGAAGATGAGCCGGACGAGGATGATACGCTGACACGCGGCCAGATGTACGCTCTTAACCAGGAAAATGCGGAGAAGAATGAGGCAAAAAGGCTGCGCGGGGCAGTGAAGCGCGCGGTGCTTTCGATACTCAAGGACGAATACGACGTCGAGGAAGATGACTTCATCTCGGCGGAGCTTGAGATCGTGCCGGCAGGTAAAGCGCGTGATGCCGGTCTCGACAGGTCCATGATCCTGTCCTACGGTCAGGACGACCGCGCCTGCGCATATCCGTCGCTGCGCGCCATATTTGAAGCCGGCGATGTGGAGCGCACAGCCTGCTGTATTCTTGTCGACAAAGAAGAAATCGGTTCCGTAGGCGCGACCGGAATGAGGTCCAGATTCTTTGAGAACACGGTTGCCGAGATCATGAATCTGACCGGGACCTACAGTGAACTGGGGCTCAGAAGATGCCTTGCGGCATCGCGCATGCTCTCCTCTGATGTCGCGAGCGCGTTCGACCCGAATTACGCGTCGGCATTTGAAAAGAAAAACATAGCCTATCTCGGCGGAGGAATGTGCTTCCACAAGTTCACGGGAGCACGCGGCAAGTCGGGCAGCAATGATGCCAATGCCGAGTACATCGCGCGCCTTCGCGACATACTGGACAAAAACGATGTTGTATTCCAGACGTCGGAGCTCGGCCGCGTGGATCTTGGCGGCGGAGGAACGATCGCCTACATCCTTGCCCTCTACGGTATGGAGGTCATAGACTGCGGTGTGCCGGTACTGAATATGCACGCGCCGTGGGAGGCGACGTCCAAAGCGGATATTTATGAAACATTCAGAGGGTATCTCGCTTTTCTCGCGGATGCCTGACAGAAAGGCGGGCTGCGGTCTTCAGTCGGCGGTTTCAGTCGGCGGAGCAGTCTGTCGCATTTGAAAGGATTTATATGAAGACAGGAATTGTGATGGAAGGCGGCGCCATGCGCGGGATGTTCACAGCCGGTGTCATCGATGTGCTCATGGAGAATAATATTTCTTTTGACGGCGGGGTCGGCGTATCCGCCGGAGCTGTCTTCGGCTGTAATCTGAAATCGAGGCAGCACGGACGAGTGATCAGATATAACTTAAAATATTGTCAGGACTGGCGCTTTGCGTCCATGAGATCGCTGATCACGACCGGTACGCTTTACGGAGCGGAGTTCTGCTACACGGAGATTCCGTATAAACTGGATTTATTCGATATACCTGCTTACAGGGCCAACCCGATGGAGTTCTACTGCGGCTGTACAGATATGGAGACCGGAAAAGCGGTCTTCAGACATCTTGAGAAGGGCGACGGTGAGGACCTCTACTGGTTCATGGCGTCCGCGTCTATGCCGATTGTCTCGGAGCCGGTAAAGATCCGCCACTGGAAGCTCCTTGACGGAGGCATATCCGATTCGATTCCCCTGCGGTTCCTTGAGGACAAAGGCTATGACCGGAATCTGGTCGTTCTCACTCAGCCTTATAACTTTGTGAAAAAGCCCAATAAAGCCCTGCCGCTAGTTCGCCGGGTTTATAAAGACTATCCTGCCCTCGTCAACGCGGTAGCCACCCGTCATATGCGCTACAACCGGGAGCGGGCCTACATCAAGTCAAGGGCAGCGAGCGGCGACGCTTTCATCGTATGCCCGCCAAAGTCGCTCAAGATCGGTTCGACTGAGCACGATCCGAGGGAACTCATCCGCGTCTATGACATCGGAAGGCAGACCATGCTGGAGGAGCTGCCGGCGCTCAAAGAATTCTTATCTCTAAAGCAATAAGTCTGTGATGAATGCCAAAATGAAACGTATCTCCGACACGGGGTACAACGCGGCAAGAACGCCGGGACGTTCGTGATAAAGGAAATAAAATCGAGGGGCTGTCATTGACAGCCCCTCGAGTACGTGGCGGGTATCAGTATTACGGCTGGCCGAGCACATTGCCGAGGAAGTAGGGCAGCTGCTTTCTCCACCACGGCCAGTCATGGTTCACATCGTAGCCCCAGTAGTCGATCCAGGCAGGGATGTTCTTTTCGCGGAGCACGGCATCCAGCTCTCGTGTGCTGGCAAGAAGCTCATCCTCCCATGCTCCCTGGCCGACACAGATAATGATATTTGAGTTTCTGTACATCTCCATGTACGGGTGATCGGCCGGCATGTTCCGCAGGAAATGTACCGGAGAGTTCTCATAAGCCAGCGGATCGTCCGTGTTCTTGAAGAACAGGTAGGCGTCATAGGCTCCGGAGAGGGCGATGACTGTATCGTAGATGTCCGGACGGCGGAAGAAGAAGTTGGCAGCGTGAGTCGCGCCCATGCTGCAGCCTGTCGTGATGGCTCTGCCGTAAGCTGCTTCGCACCCGTTCTTAGCCCTCACAGATGGAAGGAACTCATCGTTCACGTAGGAGAACCATCTCTCCTGCATGAGCAGACGCTCGTGCATATCGCCCCACTCGTTGGACCAGGATTCGAGATCAATACCGTCAGGGCAGACGAGCTGGATCTTGCCGGATTCGACCCACGGTGCGCAGACATCTGTCATCTGGAAGTTCTCAAAATCGAAGAAGCGGCCGTTCTGAGACGGAAAGACGACAACGAGCTTTCCGGTGGTGCCGTATGTGACAAACTCCATGTCACGGCCGAGTCGATAGCTGTACTCTTTAAAATATCTTTTCTCCATTTATGTTCCCCTTTATTCCTTAATATGTGCTGTCAGCCGATGCTGGCACAGATTTCCCGCCTTTCAGGCAGGAGACCTAAAAGAATCATGCAAATGACGTCCCACCGGGTCAGTGCCCGAGCACGAAGGCGATGAATTCACTTGCGTCCTCTTCGCTGTCAAGCTTTGCGGTGTACATCTGATTGCCCATCGCTCCGGAGAGTATTTCCGGAATGCGCTCGCACATGACCATGCGGCTGCCGTATTTCGCGAGGATTTCCTCGTGACTGTGGACATAACGGTTCTTATCCCGGCGGCTGACATAGCAGCAGCAGTACTCTTTATCCGGGTACGGGAAGAGGCGGGCGTCGGATGTCACCATGTCCGCGTAGATCTGATAGACATCGATGCTGTGGGCAAAATTCATCATATCCGGTGTGTATCCGCCGGCAGGACGCATGTTTACTTCGAGTCCGACGAAGTCACCTTTTTTGCCTATGCCGTCCTTGTCGGCTTTCAGGCGGAAGAATTCCAGATGCACGAAACGTCTGTCGGCGCCGAAGGCCTTTACCGTGGCCCGGCCTGCCTTCCGGAGACCTTCCGGAACGTCGCCCGCGACATAGTACACGAGCTCCAGCTCATCATTCACGATGTCCATGATCGAGGGCGGCCAGCTCGTCATGGACTCGAAGAGAGGCTCGCAGGTCGAGGATGTGATCGCGTCGTAGGAGAAGAGCTCTCCGTCAATGAATTCCTCCATAAGATACTGGACGTGGCGCGGCTCCTTAAAGAACGCGGCGAGTTCCTCCTCGTTCCTGATTTTATGAGTGTCCGATGCACCGACGCCGATATCGGGCTTGATGATGATGGGGTAGCCGACTTCCGCGACAAAGCCGAGCGCATCCTCGAATGTGGATGCCAGATGGCATTTGGCGCTCGGGACATGCGCGTCGGCATAGAACTTCTTCATTGAGGATTTGTGCTTGAAGTTGTTGATCCGGTCAGCTCTTATGCCGGTCGTCACATTAAAGTCCGTGCGGAGACGGGCATCCTGCTCAAGCCAGTACTCGTTGTTGGACTCGATCCAGTCGATTTTTCCGTACTTGAACGAGAAGAATGTGCAGGCCCGGAATACTTCGTCGTAATTTTCCAGTGACTCGACCTTGTAGTATTCGGTCAGTGCTCCCTTGAGCTCGCTGCTCAGATTGTCGTAAGGTGTGTCGCCGATGCCGAGGACACAGACGCCGTTCCTTTTCAATCTGTCGCAGAAATTCCAGTAGGTATGTGGAAACTGTGGTGAGATGAAAACAAAATTCATAAAAACCTCCCTGCGGCATGCGCCGCAATGCCGTCCGCCGCTTTGCAGATCGGCGGCTCTATATTTGCTGCCGCAAAAGCGGCATATTGACTGTGAGGACATACGAAAGTATAGCACAAAAGGCCTGAAATGCAAATGATGTATGTTTTGCTGCCTGAAGCGATTTACCATGCCCCGCCGGAGTGCCTTGCGAAGGCTGCCATATCATCCGGAAGATTCGCGGTGAGCTCGACCCGGTTTCCGTAAAAAGGCTGGTCGAACGCAAGGCTGTGCGCGTGCAGAGCTGTCCTTTCGATTTTTATTTCAGGCGCGTCCGGGTGCACGAACACACCGTTACCGTAGAGAGGATCCCCAAGAAGAGGATGCCCGATGTGGCTCATATGGACCCGGATCTGGTGCGTGCGTCCGGTCGCTATGGTCAGGCGCACGAGCGAGTAGCCTTCGTACCTGGTTATTACTTTGTAGGACGTGAAGGCGGGATCTCCCCCACTTCGCGCCACCCGCTTTACGTTGCCGTCAAACTCCCTCATGATCGGGATATCACAAATTCCGTCGGATTCGGCAAATTCACCCTCGCACAGCGCGAGATAGACTTTGGTCCTTATGCCCTTTTCGGCCTGATCATCCATGAGACCGACAGCGGATCTGCTTTTTCCGAAAAGCAGAAGACCGGACGTGTCCTTGTCCAGCCTTCCGATCGTGCGTATTTCGTGCGGTTCTCCCTTCTGCTCAAAGTACCCGGCAAGCCGGTTGGCCAGTGAGTCGGCGTAATGACCGTGGGAAGGGTGGACGACGATGCCCGCCGGCTTATTTATACATATGAGGTCTTCATCTTCATAGACAATATCGATCGAGCCCCCGGCCGGAATGATTCTGTCGGGCGCGTGGTCCGTGATCACGACGCGGAGGATATCTCCCTCGCGCAGAAGCCTGTTCACCCAGACGACTTCCCCGTTTACAGTGATACCGTCCGGAGTCTCATACTTGGCCCTTGCGACATCGTGGGCGACGAGTTTCCATTTGTACAAAATGATGTCTCTCACAGGTCTTCCCTCATCCGCGGGGCCGGCAGTGTATGTGAGGATCCGTTTTGATTTCGGTCGATTGTCTGTGTCATATATTATATGCCGCATATCTGATTGCTCCAACAGACGTTTTCTCTATACTGTACCATGTTTTTCGGGATTGTGAAAGCGGGACCGGCGGAGGAAAAGGCACTTTGGCGTAACGGAAGCGAGAACGTAGCGCGGCAGGAGCGTCAGGGCGTTTGTAAGATAATTTTTCACAAACGGGATAAATGATTTGAAAAAAGTCGGTTTTGACAGTATCATAGATGGTGTGAGTCTATATCGATTTACAGCGGAGCGGGGAATGAACTGTGGCAGCAGGTCGTGTCCGCGGTCTCCGCGATATGCATGGGAAGCCCAAAATGGCGGCTCTGAGGGAAAAATGAAAACGAAAAAAATATTAGCTATTGGTCTTATGGCTTTTATGCTGACAGGCTGCGGTATGCCACAGATAGATTATAATGGGATCGAATCACCTCTGTTCGTGAAAGATGAGTCCGGGGTGGCTGCGTCAGGGAGCGAGACCGTGGATGGGTCCACCGCTCATGAAAAAACTGCGGAAGACAGCAGCGCGGCGACAGCTCCGGAAGAGACGGACAGCAAAGGAAGCGTCGGCGGAAAAGCGGGCAGCGGGACAGACAATAAAAAAGCAGACACAAAAAAAACAGAGAGCACGGTGACAGATTCGATCCCGACAGAGTCATCTGTCGCGTCCGGCAGTGTAAAGAACGACACTGCATCAAAAAATACTCCGGCTCAGCTCTCGGTCGAGCGCGTGTCGATTTACGATTATGAGTATGATTCCAAAGAGGATGTTACTTACCTGAATTCCAATGTCCAGTATCTTGGCCTCGGCGAGAGTGACGGGAAAAAATACGAAAAACTAGCTTCCCGGCTCGAAACATTATCGGATGACACGATATCGTCCTGTGAGGATACATTTAATGAGCTTCTTGATGAGGCGAAAGACATGTACGCGGATGACGGGAATGATTTCACCCCGTATGATCTCAGCCTTGCGGCAGTTCCTGTCAGAACCGACTCAAGTATCTTCAGCTACTACGAAAAGACAACGGTCACAGGCGGAAAGAACGATGGGGTGAGCGTGGCTGCCCATACCATAGACAGTAGTACCGGGCGTGAACTGGCACTATCAAAAGTCATCGCCGACACGGATCTGCTTCCGGAACTTCTTGCAAAACGGCAAAAAGAGTCGTATCCTGATATTTCCGACGACGCGTTTGAGGATCTTCTCGGCGAATACGAGGACAAAGATTACGTCTTTACGCTCGGCTATGACGGAATCACGTTCTATTTTGTCCAGAACGACGAGGTCATGGCTCTTACTATACTCCGGTCTGAGGAGAAGAAGCTGTTCAGACCTCTGGGAGAAGCGGTGCCTTCAAGTTATGCAGTCGGACTTGACATGTCCCAGGTATTTGCGCTCGATCTCGAAGATGACGGTGAAGCCGATCTCCTTATGATCGAGGGGCATGAGGGTGATGAATACGGCTACGACGGTGTGACCGTCACATTGAATGATGAATCCGCCAGGGCGAGCTTCGTGAGCAACACAATGCTTCCGACCTATGTGCATACAGAAGACGGAGATTATGTCTATCTCTTCTGCACCGGGGACAGTGATTATCAGCAGCTGAATATTTTCAGCCTGAGCAAGGGTGAGCCGTCCTACAGCGGTCACGTGGATAATGCCGGAAGGTCGAGACACTATGATGAGGAGGCGGATCTTATCGGCGAATCTCTGCTGACTGATCCGGAGTCGTTCGAACTGTCCTCCGATATGGACATTATGAGCACATATTCCGCGGGAAGATCTTACTATGTCGGAGAGAACGGCATCCCGAAATCGGATGATACATATTACAATGTCCACAGCAATCTGACCCTTAAATGCAGAGAGAACATTTCCTGCAGCATCGTAAATGAGCGCGGACGGGTGACGAAAAAGAACCAGACGATCAAGACAGGGACCGAGTGCAAGATATACAGGACCGACGGAGAAAAGACGGTCGATCTGGTCCTTTCAGACGGAAGAATCGCGCGGGTGACGGTCGATGCCTCGAATTGGCCGCAGACAATAGGCGGTGAGGATATTTCTGACCTGTTCGACGGCGTGATGTTTGCCGGATAACAAAAGTGGGGGTATACAATTTGGGAAAAGATGATGAAATGATGGAAAGCACCGGAGAGGAGCTTTCAACATATACTAATGATTCCGCGGATTCCGATAAGACCGCGCGCGTGAAAAAGCGCCGCGCGGATGCGTCGGGAAATGGCGGACAGACGAGACCGCGCAGGAAAAAGCGCCCGGCGGAAGGAACCGACGAGGCGGCAGCCCGCAGGAAGAAACGGCCGGCGGAAGGAACCGACGAGACGGCAGCCCGCAGGAGAAAGCGCCCGGCGGAAGGAACCGACGAGACGGCAGCCCGCAGGAAAAAGCGCCCGGCGGAAGGAATCGACGAGGCGGCACCGCGCAGGAAAAAGCGCCCGGCGGAAGGAACCGACGAGGCGGCAGCCCGCAGGAAAAAGCGCCCGGCGGAAGGAACCGACGAGGCGGCACTGCGCAGGAAAAAGCGCCCGGCGGAAGTGACCGACGAGACGGCACCGCGCAGGAAGAAGCGCCCGGCGGAAGTGACCGACGAGGCGGCAGCCCGCAGGAGGAAGCGCCCGGTCGGTGCCGATGAGAACGAAAATCCAGCAGCGGCGGAGCACGGGAATGACCGACCCGAGTATTTTGAGACGGTCAATGCGGACGGCGTTCATGAGAGGAGCCGCACGACCTACTCGTTCCTGCCGGATGAGCCGGAGCCGGATCAGGAGACCCTCAGAAAGCAGAGGGAAGAGGAGGAACAGAAGGAACTTGAGAGCGGCCTTCTCGCGGAGGAAGAGCTTCGCAAGGGTGAGCACTCTGAGGAAGAGCGCCGGGCAAGACGGCGTGCGGCCAAACAGCGCGCGGCCAGAAAGCGTGCGGCCGAACAGAGAAAAATGCAGAAAATCGCCATCGGTGCCGGTGCCCTTGTCATTTTGCTCCTTATCGCTCTCCTTATTTTCCACCGGGTATCCGGCGAAAGAAACGGGAACAGTGAGGAGCGCACACAGGGGAACACACAGGCTGTACAGGAAGAGACGGCGGGCACGGAGAACGCCATTCCCGCGGATGAGTCTGTTGCTGCGGTGATCACGCCGGAGCCTGTCTCCGAGTCCATCACTCTGACGTTTACCGGTGACTGCACATTCGGGCGTGACCAGAGCTTTGATTATGACACGAGTTTCGACGCGTTTTACGAGGAGAACGGTTACGAATACTTCTTCGCAAACGTGAAGAGCATATTTGAGCAGGATGATCTCACCGTAGTCAACTTTGAGGGGACATTGACAAACGCCGACTCCGATGAGAGGCTCGACAAGCAGTATGCGTTCAAGGCGGATCCGTCATATGTGAAGATTCTTTCGAGTTCCGGTGTGGACGCTGCCAATATGGCCAACAACCACAGTGAAGATTACGGCGAGCAGAGTTACACGGATACGCTGCAGTATCTGTCTGAAGCCGGAATCACGACATTCGGTTATTCCGACAGCAAGGTCGTCGACGTCAAAGGCGTGAAAGTGGGACTGGTCGGTATTCTTGAACTCTTTGAGGAAAAGGACTGCCAGTACAAGATGATCGAACAGATCGAAGCTGTCGAGGCGCAGGGAGCACAGATCATCATAGTGACCATGCACTGGGGCGAGGAAGCTCAGTATTATTACGATCAGGATCAGTATGATCTCGGACGCATCGCGATTGACCACGGCGCGGATCTTGTAATCGGCCACCATCCTCACAGAGTGCAGGCGATCGAGACGTACAAGGGAAAGAACATCGTGTACAGTCTCGGCAATTTCTGCTTCGGCGGAAATTATGAGCCGTCCGATATGGACTCATTTATCTACCAGCAGACCTTCACGGTAAAAGGCGGAGAGCTCGCGGAGGACAATGTGACAAATATTATTCCGATCAGCATTTCGTCCGCTTCGAGTTATAATAATTATCAGCCGACGCCCTACGAAGATCCGGATGAGATCGCAAGAATTATCGCGAAGATAAAGGATCTGACAGCGGAGCCGGGAATACCGCTCACGGAATGGTCATCCGGGCAGAGTGCGGAAGGCAATGCGGGATCGCAGGATACCTCAGCATCTGCTTCATCAGAGACAGGGGATACGACCGAGACCTCCGACAATTACACGGACGCGGAGTACTCTGATGATACGGACGGATATGACGGCGGGAATTACGACGAGGATTACGATTACACGGACGAGGAAGACGGCGGGGACTATGACGAGGACTACGCCGATTACGGCGAAGAGTACTGATTACGCATATGGAGATTGCCGACAGGATCATGGACACATGCCGGACCTGATATAAACGTCCGGCGGTGTGGCCGGCCTGCCGCTGCATTATAAAGAAGGGAGTTTTACAATGAATAAGTTGGAAGTATTACAGAACGCAAAACAGCTTGTCGCACAGATCCGGCTTGAGAAGGACAGCCTTAAGGAGTCTGCCCGTGAACTTTCCTCATACGCCGAGAAGGACGGAGCTATTCCGGAGGTCCTCAGCAAAAAGTTGATCAACGGCCTTCAGGGCATTACATCTCTTCAGCAGCAGTTCATCTCGAACTACACGGAAGTCATGGATTCGGATGAGATCCCGGATGAGCTCACCGTGATGGAGGAGAATCTGGCGACCAAGAAAGAAGAGCTGACAAAGGGCGTGTATGTCCGCGCGGCAGCGGAATTCATGGGACTTACGACCGATGATGACAATGTTGCGGACCTGCTCGATTCATACAAAGCGGAAGTGCGTCTCGACGAGGTCAGGGCAATGACTCCGGAGGAAGTCGCGGACAATTACCAGAAGTATGTTGATTTCATGGAGGCATTGTCAGAAGATGACGCGAGCCTTCGCATCAGCTACATCTACAGGCTGGATGAGTTCTTCCCGGCTGAGCTTCTTGCATCGGTCATCATTCTTCGCAATATCAAGTCGGGGAATGAGGAGGACGCCGCTCTGCTGGCCGCCAGGGCATTTGCGGGTGAACTTGATCCCGATTACTTCGTTTACGAAAATGCGGATAGCATAGAGGAGTAACTGCCGTGGTGTTCCGGTGCTGCAGGACGGCAGCGGGGGAGCCGGAACTGTAGTCAAAACAGGGGTTAACAGAATATGGCAACGATTAGCGAGAAGATCTTTGAGCTCCTTGCTGAAAGGGGCATGACACAGCGAGAATTTGCACAGCGGACCGGAATCTCGCAGAGCGCGATCAGCGACTGGAAACGGAAGAAGACCAATCCCTCTGCGGAGAAGATACTTCAGATCTGCAGTGTGCTTGCTGTATCACCGTACGAACTGCTGGCCGGAACGGCGGAAGGGGCCGAAAACGGCGTGGAAATGCAGTATATCGTGGTAGATAATACTTCTGAGGAGTATGCTTTTCTGAGACGCTTTCATCAGCTTGAGACGTCAAAAAAGACACGCCTCCTCGGATATCTCGACTCTCTTGTGGACTGAATTAAGAAATGAAATGCCCCGGCATTATGCGCCGCGCTTTGACATTCAGAAAAGCGCGGCGCATAACGCCGGGGTTTTTCGCAAGCGGGAGGAAGCTTCGCCTATGTATCTTTTGAAGTTCCCCGCGCATCCGGGCACATATTTTTACTCAGATGCGGATATCCACCGGGCGGACAATTTTATAACAGTGCTCGATTGTCTCATGACTTTGTTCGACCGCTACGTGCCGGGCATTCCCGGGCAGCCTCTCAATATAAAGATCGAAAGGAGCGCTGACAGTCCGGCCTGCTTTCGGAATCTTAAAGAGATTCATCTGAACACAGAGCTTCAGTATGTCTCCCAGGCAGCCTACCAGTTCTCGCACGAGCTTTGCCATATGCGGATACCGTTCTTCGTGGGGGAAGATCTGCGATGGTTCGAGGAGTCGGTCTGCGAGACGGCATCACACTTCTTTCTGAGGAAGCTTGCAAATGAGCTCTCAGGTGAAAAATACGCCGATCACCCTGCCCTCATGCGCTATGCGCCCAAGTTCAGCGAGTACTCCGCGCGGGTGCTCGACGGTGCGAAGGAGGTGGATCTGACGTCCAAACTTCAGATGCGCAGGTTCACGCTGAACTGTTATCTGAGGGATGAGAATCTATATGTCGCGAAATTGCTTCTGCCGATTTTTGAGAAGAATCCCGGCCTGTGGGAGGCTGTCCTCTATCTGGGGCATGTGCCTTCGGGCTTTTGTGTGACGGACTCCCTTGAGATCTGGAAAACGACCGCCCGCAGGGAGGAGAGCGCGATTGAAGAGATCCGCAGTCTGTTCCTTTCGAGTTTATGAAATCTTTGTTAAACCGAATGGCAAAATGCCAAAAAGAACCGCTCCTATGATATAATTGACGGGCAATGCGTTTAGGAAAGGTGTGAATATATGGATAGTAATGTGTCTGCACAAGATACAAAAGCAACAGCAGCTGATATAGACCTGTCAGAAATAGTGGAATACGAAACAGAGCTTCCGAGAGCCGATGAGAAGGCTCCGGAAAAGAGGGACAGGAAGGAAACCAAGACTCTGCTGCGCTATCTCGAGAATCATCTGGTCGATATGAACGTCGACAAGTACGGACAGTCAACACCGGAGGGGTATCTGCGGGAAATGCTGAGTCTCAGGGATGAACTCACGAATTTCCAGACGCTTATGATGCATTACGAATGCGCAATGAGCGAGGTCCGGACAAAGATAGAAGTGCTGAACAGGGAACTTGCCCTGGTACAGAACAGAAATCCCTTTGAATCGATCAAGAGCAGGCTCAAGAGACCGAGAAGTATTTTTGAGAAGCTTGACCGGAGAGGTATTGATTTCACCGTCAGCAATATTGAGCGCTATCTGCAGGATATTGCCGGGATCCGTGTCATATGTTCGTTCATTGACGATATTTACAGGCTAAGGGACTGCCTCGTCCAGCAGGATGATATAAAACTTCTGGAGGAAAAAGATTACATCAGGTATCCGAAGGATAACGGGTACAGAAGTCTGCATCTGATCCTGGAAGTGCCGATCTACCTCACTTCCGGCAAGTATATGATGAAGGTGGAGGTACAGCTCAGAACGATCGCAATGGATTTCTGGGCGAGTATCGAGCATAAGATGAAGTATAAACGGGACATTCCCAATGAACAGTCCATTACTGAGGAACTTCAGTATGTCGCGGAGATGATCAATCAGCTCGACCGCAGGATGATGCAGCTTCGTGACCGGATCGACGGACCGTCATAATTTGTGAAACTTGAAATCTAACAACAGCAATGAGGCTGTATATGGCGGTTCATCCTGTATGTGCCGCCATATACAGCCTCATTGACGCAGTGGGAGAACAGGTATGTTTAATTTTTTTAAGAGAAGAGCCAGAGTCGAACTTGAAGATATAGTGAGCGCGATGGCTTACGCCAACAAGACGGGCGACTATTATTACCATAAGCCGTCAGAGGAGGTCGTACTCAGGGTCAACCCGGTCTTTTCCGGATTTACCGCAATGGGAGCCTATGTGGAGACAGATGACCTGGCGGCGGATATAAAAGTCAACCCGAAGGACTATATCCATGTTCCGGTGCTGGGGCTCAACGAGAATTACAGGATCATGGCTGGCTTTACAGAAACGCTGCCAGACGGGGAGGGGAAAGAGCGACTCACACAGATATTGAAGAGCCCCTATCCTTTCAGAGCTTTCAGCAGGGCAGTAGGAGCGCTGGGTCTTGCTTCCGACTATGAGGAATACCGCCTTAACGCGATCCGGGACATAGCCGCAGAGTGGTGCAGGGAGAACGGCCTGCGCGCGAGGTAATGACAAGACTTTTGTTTCGTGTTATAATTAAGCATTATGTCAGAGGTGGAAGTGGTCTCCGCTCCGCACTGACAAAAGCACCGGAGCAATGTCGCGCATGTAAGAAAGGCGCGTGAGACTTGAAGATAAAGTGAGGAAACTATGAAAGCTAAACTGCAGGATGTGGTGGATGGAATCCAGTATTCGAACGCGAAATCTCAGTTCTTTTATTGTACTGAGACAGGTGAAGTCGTCATGCTTATGGATTCGGTATACGGTATCGGACAGGATAAAGCTCTGATGGCCAGGATCGATGCTCACCCGGAACTCTATCTGCCTCTTCCGAATGAGTATGAGGTGGATGAGTTTGGCATGATGGCGGATTTCGTGGATGAAGTTCATGACGCGGCAGCGGCAGCAGCGCTGCTGCGAGCGCTCGATGACGATCACCCGGCGGGAGCGTTTTCTGCTGTTGTCCACGCTTATGATCTGGACGTCCCTTGGAACGCATTCCGGAACAGCTGTTACGGTCTGATTGCCCGCGCGTGGTGCGAAGAAAACAACATAGAGTATGAGGTATGAGACAGGCAGGGTGACCTGTCCGTCCCGGCGCTCATACAGAGGAGAGATGGTATGGAAGTTAATGATGCTCTTTACGGACTCAAAAAACTGGCAAAGAAAGATCCGTCGGTAAGGAGGGCACTTCTCGCGACCAGACTTGCGGATAATCCGCTGAAGGAATTCTGCAGTCTCAGTACATCCTACGGTTTTCCGCTGTATGAGATGGACCTGATCAGCGCAGGAGAAGATGCCTATGCCGCCATGCGGCGAAGCACGAACGGGGGAGGGGAGAATTCTCCTATGCTGCGCTGTGAAGACGATTATTATGAGATTTTCATGTCGGAGATCAGCTGAGGGCGATGCGGCAGTGAGCGTGTCTTATACCTAAAGGAGTATGGATAATCATGCAGGAGATTGAGAAGGATAACGCGGACATTCGGCCGGAGGAAGGGAACGGCCCGGATGCGCGAAAGAGTCAGGATCTGATCACTGAAGATGTCGTGCGCGGCATGTTCGGGGAGAGCGAAGAAAGTGTGAAGCGACGCAGGAAGAGGCGAAAAAAGCGCCGCACCATGCCTGACGGAGAGATACGAGATCCTTTCGAGAACATGAATCAGAAGCTGGAGGAAGAAAAGCGGCACCGGGAAAAGGGTATCGACGTGCCGGGTTTCGTCCTCGAGGGGCAGAAGAAGGCAGCAGGTAAAAAGAGGAAAAAGCCTCTTAAGGTGAGGCTTTTCGGGAGCAGAAAGAAAGCGGCGGCAAAGAAGGGCAGCCACAACGCTCCGGCAGCTTATGAAGAAAAGCACGAGACTCCGGCTGATACAGAAGATATGATAAACATTGATGAGATAAAAGAAAAAGTCAAAAATGATGACGGCAGGATGAGTACATCCGGGTTCATTATAGCGATGGCGCTCCTCATTGTGGGGATGCTCGCGATTGTGCTGGTCACATTTGCAATCTCCAGAATGTCAAGAGCAGTCACCGGCGGATCCGACAGCTCCGCTTACGAGAGCGCTGCCGAGACATCCGCCGAGCAGACCGCGGAGCCCGAATCCGAGCAGCCGGTCAGCGCTGCCGACAGACTGAACGATCCCGATGTCCAGGCGGCTCTGGCCTACATGGCGACGCCGGAGGAAGTGTCGGATGTCTCGACGCGGGATATGTCCCAGTATCTGGACGAGATGCCGGGTGACAAAGAGGAGATCGTCAAGAGCGAGTCCGGCATCCTCTACACGTATGAGACGATGGCACGCGATCTTTATTATCTGACAGTCCGCTTCCCGGATCTCCTGACAGTCAATACGATCGGGTCCACCAAGGACGGCAGAGCCATCTATGACGCTGTGATCGGAAATCCGAACGGAGCAAGCCATTTCATCGTGGTGTACACGCAGCACGGAAGCGAGCACATTAATACGCAGCTGGCCATGCGCCAGATCGAGTACATCCTGACTACGTGGACGAACGGCGGCTCGTACGGCGACAAGACGTTCAGCGATATCTTTTCAAATGTATGCTTCCACATCATTCCGATGGCCAACCCCGACGGAGTCACGATCTCTCAGCTCGGCGTGGAAGGTCTTCGCACGGAGTCGGCAAAGACAGTCGTCAATCTGTGCTATGAGCTCGATAAGGAGCACGGAAAGGTGTACGGGTCCTTTGAGGACTATGAGACCAAATTCAAAGCCAACGCCAACGGCGTAGATCTGAATAAGAATTTCAATGCCGGCTGGGAGGAGATGGACAATAACGTCAATTACCCGTCGACAGACGGATATAAAGGCACAGGTGCCGTCAGCGAGCCCGAGACACAGGCAATCGTGTCCCTGGCAGAGACATATCCGATCTCGGCGGTCATAGGTGTCCACTCGCCCGGAGACCGGATCATATGGAATTACGGCGCTGAGGGTGAGGTCCTGAATGCCGGAAAGAATCTGGCGGAGACTCTGAAAGCGCTCACTAAATACGGCATGGTCCAGGAGTCACATTATACGAAGCGGGTAGCGGGCGGAATGGCAGAGTACTTTGTATCGGAGAGGAATCTGCCAGCGCTCTCGATCATGACCGGAGGCGGGACACTGCCTGTTTCCATGTCCTATTTCGCTGACATTTTTGGCCGGAATCTCAACGTGATCCCTGCGATCGCCTATCTCTATGATATGCCGACAGACGATGAGATCGCAGCGGCGGAGGCGGCGGAAGCTGCAGCGGCGGCAGAGGCTCAGAGCGAGGAATATGATCGCGGCGAGGACGGGTATGATGTGTATGAAGAGGACACGGACGAGAACGACGAGTATGAAGGCGAAGGCACGGATTATTACTACGATGACGACGGCAACAGGAGATATTATTAAAATAAAACTTAAAAAAGATGACCAAAATATTGAAGTCCGTGTGTATTTCCGCTATTATGGTCTCAGCATTGCGAAAACGCATGCGGCATTAATCTGAAATCAGAACTTTTTCAAGGAGGAGTCTAATGCTTCAGGAAATTATTGATGAACTGTCACAGTACACAGATGTTCCGCCGGAACAGATTAATGAGGATTCGAACCTGATTGAAGACCTTGAGCTCAATTCATTTGATGTACTCACAATCGTTGCGGATTTTGAAGATCAGTACGGAATCTCCATTCCGGATGAGCAGATCATGGAATTCCACACAGTCAGGGACGTAGAAGAATTTTTGGAGAAGAATAAATGAAAGCGTATCCGATATACGAACTGACGCAGGTAACAAGCCTGCGTCATTTAATTGACCTCAGAGCAGAAGAAAACCCGAACGGCATAGCTTTTTTCTTTACCGGTGACGACGGAAGTGTTAAGACTGTATCTTACAGCAGATTCCGTGATGATGTCGCGGCCTGTGCCACATATTTTATGTCACAGGGATACAGGGACGGCGCTCACATTGCACTCCTCGGAGTGAATTCTTATGAGTGGCTTGTCACTTTCTTCGCTGTGTGCAACAGCGGGAACGTGATCCTGCCCATGGACGCAAGGCAGCCTGTCGAGAACACGATGAAGCTTCTCGTCTCTGGCGACTGCACGACACTTGTGTACTCGAAGGAGTTTGCTCCGGCGATTCCCGCATTTGCAGCAAATATCCCGGGATTCAGAGGTTTCCCGATGACAGAGGCTGCTTCCTGGATCGCGGAGGGCGAGAAGCTGATTGCGGCAGGGGATCATTCATTTGCGGATTATGAACTGGATGTCGACAGAATGTGCGCTCTTGTATTCACATCCGGCACGACCGGAGTCCCCAAGGGAGTCATGCTCAGCCAGAAGAACATCGCGTCAAATATCAACCAGGCCTGCGGGAACTATCGCCTGGAAGGACCGGGACTGTCACCGCTCCCGATGCACCATATGTTCGGCCTCGTTGTCGGCCATCTCATGGTGTTCAATTACAATAAGCCCTGCTATATCGTCACGAATATGAGAAATATCATGAGGGATATGCAGATCGCGAAGCCAAGGTGCCTCTTTGTTGTACCTATGATCATTGAGACATTTGCCAAACAGTTCAGGAACCTCGGAAAGAGGGCGGGCGGACAGCTCACACCCGAGATGGTCAAAGGTTTCTGCGGCGGCGACCTCTGTGACATAATCTGCGGCGGTGCGCCTCTCATGCCCATGTACGTGCAGATGTTCCGCCAGTTCGGAATCAACCTGCTGAATGGCTACGGCATAACGGAGTGCTCGCCTGTTCTGGCCGTGAACCGAGTCTATGATTACCTCGACGGTTCGGTAGGCCCTGTTCTCCACGGCTGTGAAGTCCGGATCGATGAGGACGGAGAGATCCTGGTGCGCGGAGACAACGTCATGCTCGGCTACTACAAGATGGAGAAGGAGACAGAGGAAGCGTTCAAGGGCGGATGGTTCCATACAGGGGACATCGGCAGGATCGATGACCACTATCTCTTCATCACCGGACGGACCAAGAACCTGATCATCACTTCGAGCGGTGAGAATGTCTCACCGGAGGAGCTCGAGGACAAGCTGCTCACGGACCCGGCGGTCGCGGAGGCTATTGTCTACGAGAAGGACAACGTCCTTGCGGTCCAGATCTATCCGGAACCGGAAGCACACGCTCCGGAAGAATATTTTAAGGCCCTGCTCGATAAAGTGAACAAGGGAGAGCCGGTCTACCGCCAGATGAAAAAGCTCATTGTGAGGACAGAGCCGTTCACGCGAAATTCCACAGGCAAGATCATCAGGGCGCTTATCAAATAAACAGAAAACGAGATCAAACATTGGACGGGGGTCGCATCGGCGGCTCCCGTTTTTCGTCCGACGCGGACAGCCTGTGTGAGCTTTCGCCCATACTGCCAAAAAAGTACGGATAAAGAAGATTTGTTAATTACAATTTGAACAATTTACGGTATACTTGTACTTAGTATGGATATTTCCGCAGAATTGGCGGTCTTTATAATATTTGAAACCCGGAGGCGTGAAAAATGGCGAATACACTTATTCTTTATGATGGGAAACTGAGTTCAACTGAGCGGGTTGCGAACAGTCTCGGTATGATTATCGGGAATGTCTGCATAGCTGAAATCTCAGAAGCGCCGGAGGATATTTCCCCGTATGACGGATTCTGCTTTATTTTTAATTTTTATGGGGCGCTGACAGCGGGAAAGACACGTCAGTATCTTACCGCCAACAGGGAGGCGATGGTCGGAAGACGCATCGCTCTCGTCGGCATGGGATTCTCGGATAACGGGTTTACAAAGTATGTGGTCGATATGGAAGACGCAGTCGGGGAGGGAATCTCCATCACGGGAATGTTCATCAGCGATGAGAATCAGGTGTTCGAGAGCGGATTCCAGGTCGCCAGGATGTTCCGCGCGCCGTGGAATGAGATGGATCCCGATGAACTCACGAATATTATTGACGAGTATATCAAAGCGCACACGACCCTTGCGCTTGCTACGGCCGGCAAGGGCAATGTGAGATGTACCCCGCTCGAGTACAACTACAAGGATGGGGTGTTCTATATCGTCACCGAGGGCGGTCTCAAGTTCAGGAGCCTTCTTTCAAATGATGATATCTCCGCCGCTATTTTCGAGCCCTATGACGGCTCGATGGGCCACATCTCCGGCCTTCAGTTCTCCGGCAAGGCCGTCATCGTCGAGCGCGGCAGCGATGAGTATTGGGAGGTGCTCAGTCAGAAACATGTTACCAGGGAAGCCTGCGAGAATCTTCCGGTGGAGTTGTTCATCGTGAGGATCATTCCGTTGCGCTATGAGTTCCTCTGCTCAAAATTCAATGAGGACGGATACGACGCAAAACAGTTCGTCAACACGAAATTTGCTAAACAGCGCTGGGAGGACGGAGTCGCGTTCGCAAAAGAGACAGTTGACCATGAGGCTGTCGCACGCCGGGAGATGGCGGAAAAGGCTGCTGCCGCGGAGAAGGCAATTGAGAAGAACACGAGAAGCATAAGCTTCACGGAAATTCAGGAAGTGAAGAAGCCCTACGACTCCAGCGATATCGAAGCCCTGCTCAAGGAGGCGGAGGAGCCTTCAGATGAGGTTGACGCCGAACCGGCAGAGTCGCCGGCAAAGGCAGAGGCAGAAGACGGAGCGGATCTCTTCCCGGCAAATGAGGAAGCCGGCGATGATACGGACGATGCCGATGAGACTTCGGACGACTTCGATGAACTCGAAGATGACCTGGATGACTTCGACGACGATGAGAATGACGACTTCGAATATGACTTTGATGACGACTTCGACGAAGATGATGAAGATGAGTTCGAGGACGAGCCGGATGATGAATTCGAAGACGAATACGAAGAGGAACCGGTGCGCGAGATCACAAAGGCATCCGGTGAAATTGATATTGAAGAGCTTCGGAGACTGATGGAAGAGGATGAGAATAATGAGTCTTCCGGAGATTATACATTTGCAGACGAAGACGACGAGTACGAAGACGACGAGTACGAAGGCGACGAGTACGAAGACGATGAGTACGAAGACGATGAGTATGAAGACAGCGGGCGGAGATCCGGCAGGGAGAAGAAGGGCGGTTTCAGCCTGAAGAATTTCCTGGCGGGCGCGTTCGGCCGCAGGAAAAACGTCAGAGAGGAAGAGTACGAAGAGGACGAAGAAGAGTACGACGATGATGATTTAGGCGAGTATGATGACGAGTCGGATGAGTACGAGGACGACGAGTACGAAGAGTATGAAGAAGACGAGTACGAGGACGACGAGTACGAAGATGAAGAAGACGAGTACGAGGACGACGAATACGAAGATGAAGAAGGCGAGTACGAGGACGACGAGTACGAAGATGAATCGGATGAGTACGAGGACGGCGAGTACGAAGAGTATGAGGACGACGAGTACGCGGAAGAAGAGTATGTTGACGAACCGGACGAGTACGATGAAGAGGAGCCTGAGGCTGAATCGGACGTGAACGATGAAGAGGAGCCCGAGGCTGAATCGGTCGTGAACGATGAAGAGGAAGCCGAGGCTGAATCGAACGAGGCAAAGGCCGAATCGGATGAAAGCGATGACGAAACTGTAATTCCAAATGACGCAGGAGCCGCGGAGATTGAGGAAATGTCTGAGGATTCTGAGCCTTATGCAGAGACAGAGCCGCTTGCGGAGACGGAGCCTTATGCGGCTACAGAACCGCTTGCGGAAACAGAATCTTATGCGGCTACAGAGCCGCTTGCGGATTCAGGACCTATTGAGGAAGAGGAAGCCCACCCGGCGACCGATGAGGAAGAAACGGGTGATGAGGAGGATGAAGATCAGCCCGAGGCTGTGCTCGCCTATAATGTTCAGGACGCAATCGAAAAGATACGCCAGAATTTGGCCGGCGTGAAGGCCGAACAGTCTGAGAACTATACAATGCCGGAGCTTGAAAAGACCGGTGAGGATATGACTGAAGTCGTGCAGGATGAAGATCTGACCCTGGATGAGGATGAGATTGCCGAGAAATACGGCAACGGTCCGGATCTTGAGGGTGATTTTGATATGCTCGACGAGGAAAACACCTACGATCTCTTTGAGACCGAGACCGATGCGGAAGATACATCTAAAGAGTCGGGCAGTGAGGAGACCAAGGCTGACTGGGAAGACGCGGAGAAGCGTGTTTCCAGCTTCCGGCAGATATTCAGTTATCGAAACGAGCTTGAGAATGATGATGCTGAGGCCGGACAGAGCGGAGGCTCGTCTGACGCGTTTGCGGATGAAGACGAGGAATTTGAAAAGCTCTTCGGCTTCAGAAATACCAGCATCTATGAGGATGATGAGACAGATCTTGACAGCGGAAGGAGCTATGGCCGCACGAGATTCGATGATGACGATGATTTCGAGTACGATGACGAGTATTCTTATGACGAAGATGATGATGTCCTGAGCGATGACGAACTTGATGAGCTCGCCGACGATGATGAAGACGTCAGTGAAGGCGGAAAGAAGAAAGGGGGCTTTTTCTCAAGGAATCCGTTCGCAGGTCTTGCCGGTCTCTTCGGTGGCAAAAAGAAGTCTGAGAAAGATGATTACGAGGACGATGAGGACGCCGAGTATGACGACTACGAGGATGACGAGGACGCCGAGTACGACGATTACGAGGATGATGAGGACGCCGGGGATGACGACTTCGATGATGAGGATGCCGAGTATGACGATTACGAGGATGAAGAAGATGTCGAACCTGACGACGAGGACGAACTGCCCGACTTTGCTGACAATGTAGAGAGTTCGGCAGATTCCACCGCTTCGGACGGCAAGGCTGCGGAGAAGGAGGAAGAAGACTTCACCGAGGAAGGGGACTCGCGTGCCGAATACGAGGTCGATGAAGACGATTTCACAGAATTGATAAGTGAAGAAGCGGACGAAGACGATAGTCTTGTGGACGTAAAAGCGCCTCTCGAAGACGGAGACGATCTCACTCTGGACGACGAGTACGAGGATGACGCTGATTTCTCTGAGGACGATGCGTATGAGGAGGAAGATGATTTCCTTGAGGACGATGCGTACGAGGAGGATGCAGATTTCTCTGAGGACGATGCGTATGAGGAGGATGACGATTTCCTTGAGGACGACGAGTTCGATGAGGAAGACGATTCCGTAAAGGTCGAGAAGCCGGGAACCGCTCGGAAAACAAAACGGGGCGGATTTTTCAGTGGTCTCGGAAAGAGCATCGGGAGTCTGATCGGCAGTTCAAGACGTAAAGATGATGACGATGACGATCTGGACGATTTCGACGACGATGATGAAGATGAGGAGATGCGCGGTGACGTCATAGACCGGTTGGAGCGCAACTTTGAGAACTCGGTAGGACGCAGCGACAAATACGTCGTTCCGACCTTTGACGATTCTTATGATGATCTTGATTCTCCCGAGGAGGCAGAAGAAGAGGAGGACGATCTTCTTCCCTATGAGGATTATGATATCCCGGAAATAAGCTACACTGACGCGGAAACTGAGCCCGGCCCCGCTGCATACGAGGATGATGAGTATGAAGATGACTCTGAAGATGCCGAGTATGAAGACGCGGATGACGAGTATGAAGACGACTATGATGACGAAGACGACAGTGATATTTATGACGAACTCGAGGAGGATGATTCACTGTCCGAGCCGGGCATAAGAAGGCGCGGAAGAATAGACGAGTCATCAGGAAAGAGCGGAAGCTTTATCAGCAGACTGAAAGCGGCGTTTGGCGGGATGAAAAAGCAGAGCCGAAGAGACGATGAGTACGAGAACGACGAATACGAAGATGACGAGTACGAGGACGATGAGTACGAGGATGACGAGTACGAGGACGACGAGTACGAAGATGACGAGTACGAAGATGACGAGTACGAAGATGACGAGTACGAGGACGACGAGTACGAGGACGACGAGTACGAAGATGATGAGTATGAGGACGACGAGTACGAAGACGAGCCGGCTCCCGCTAAAAGACCATTCGGAAAAATCTTCGTGAGAAAAAAGCCTGAAAAGAAAGTTCGCGGCTGGAATTCCGAACCGGTCGGAAAATGGAATGATGAGGAAGAGGGCGTATTTGATCTGGACAGAGATATTGATTCGGTCGATATTTCCAACCTCTCCGACAGACTGGTCGCAGCTCTCGACGATGACATGATTGAAGAAATTCATCCTGACATAGATGAATGACACGGAGACTTAATTGAAGAAGACAGTGATACTAACGCTCCTCCTGTGCGCGGCAGCACTTGCGCTGCGCATCGGAGGACGCGCGGTCGGCGGTTTTGCGGATTTCTACATCGGACACACCAATGCCTTCTGGGTGAATTCACTCGGAAGGCTTTCTTCGATATTCCCCTTTTCACTGGTGGAAATCCTCATCTATATGCTCATTCTTTGCGCTGCGTGCTGGGTGTCTTGCCTCATCATCCTTGCGTGCGCAAGAAGGAAAGAAGCCTTCCTCATTGTCCTGAAAAGAGGGATAAGAATCGCGCTCCCTCTCGCAGCTTTGATCTTCTTTCTCTTCGAGTCAAATGAGGATATCGGCTTTTACCGCACACCGTTTGCCGTCCGGTACGGGTACGGCAGCGGAAGCTACAGCACATCGGACCTCGCAGAGGTGTGCGAGATGATCGCAGGTGAGATCAACAACTGCGCGGACAGCGTTAGCCGCGGAGAAGACGGCATAATGGTATGTGACGACAATGTGCGCGAGCGGGTGAAAAGCGGTATGACGCGGCTGGGTGAAGAATATGAATGGCTCTCCGGCGCGTACTCCACTCCGAAACCGGTATTTTTGTCGGAGCTCATGTCATATACAAATATGGCCGGCATTTTCTCGGCATACACGATGGAGGCCAATTATAACGCCGACATGACACAGTACAACCTGCCGTTTTCCATAAGCCACGAACTTGCCCATGTAAAAGGTATCCTGCGGGAAAACGAAGCCAATTTTATCGCGTATCTGAACTGCAGAAACGCGCAGGATGCGGACATATATTACGCAGGGATGCTGTCCGGGTGGGTGTACTGCGGCAACGAGCTCATAAAGAGAGATAAAAAGCTCTGGGAACAGATATACTACACACTGGATGAGAGGGCAAGGAATGATCTCGCTGCAAATAATGCCTTCTGGGCATCGTATAAGGGTAAAGTGTCCGAGGCCGCAGAGAGCTTTAATGACTCTTACCTGAAAGGCCGCGGACAGGTCGAAGGAACTCTTTCCTATGACAGAGTCGTCGATCTGATCGTTTCATATGAGACCATGAACGCAGCTCCCGGATGAGCATGTTTCCGGGCTACAAGCGGCAAGTTTTGCTGATTTTTGAGATTTATGTTGCATTCCCACCCGTGAGCGGTGTATGATATGCGGGTAAGTTTTACAGGCACACGGAATCTGACCGGTGGCGTGGACGACGGCGTTCTGTCATCAGTTGGACTTCGATGTGCATTTTTGTTTTTGATAGTATGTGCGGAGCGGAGGCCGCCTCGCATTTGCAGAATAATAAAAGGAGGGTACACTACATGAACCTAATACTCCCGGAATCCTATGATCCGCATATGACAGTGCGCGAGACACAGGCAGCAATCAAGTTTATCAGGGACACATTCCAGAAAGAATTCGGGCGTGAAATGAACCTCGAGAGAATTTCCGCACCGCTGTTCGTTGATCAGGCCTCCGGTCTCAATGATAATCTGAACGGAGTCGAGAGACCCGTGCAGTTCGATATGAGATCCATCCCGGGTGAGACATTCGAAGTGGTTCAGTCCCTTGCGAAATGGAAGCGGTATGCCCTGAAGCGCTACGGCTTTGAGCCCGGAGAAGGTCTCTACACGAATATGAACGCGATACGCCGCGATGAGGAGCTGGACAATCTGCACTCGTGCTACGTGGATCAATGGGACTGGGAGATGGTCATCAGAAAAGCTGACCGGACACCTCAGGTGCTTCACACTGTGGTTGAAAATATTTTCAAAATCATCAAGCACATGGAACATGAGGTCTGGTACAAGTGGCCGGAAGCAGTCTACAAGCTGCCGGATCAGATCAGTTTTGTGACCACGGCAGAGCTTGAGGAGAGATGGCCTGACAAGTCCAGAAAAGAGCGCGAGAATCTGATCACCAAAGAAAAGGGAGCCGTCTTTATTGAAAAGATCGGCTGGCCGCTTCTCGATGGCGAACCGCATGATGGCCGCGCACCGGACTATGATGACTGGAATCTGAACGGCGACATCATTTTCTGGTTCGAGCCGCTTCAGTGCGCGCTTGAGATCTCCTCCATGGGCATCCGTGTCAGTGAGGAGTCGATGCTTGCCCAGCTCGAGCAGGTCAACTGCCAGTACAGAAAGAAGCTGCCCTACCATAGAATGCTCCTTGCCGGTGAGCTCCCGTATTCAATCGGCGGCGGTATCGGACAGTCAAGACTCTGCATGCTGCTTCTCGGGAGAGTTCATGTCGGTGAAGTGCAGGCTTCGATCTGGCCGGATGAGATGAGGGAAGAATGCGCCAAAAAGGGAATTGTCCTGCTGTGAGCCGCAGGATCATCCGTGAATCGGATGTATAATCAGTAGCATTGGGGATGGGTCCCGTGTATCGTAAGAAAAACGATGCCCGGGACCCGTCCATTTGCTGTACCCATGCCTGGGTATCGGAAGCTCTGCAATGGCACCATAGTTCTACTGCGAACCGCTCGGCACATGCTGTCATAAAATATAGTTAACAATCGGCAGATATTCACAGGTGCATTTTAATTTGTATTGTGTTAGCATATATTACAGTGGGAGTTTTCTGCGTCGCAAAGCGGTCACAGCGAAATCCGCGGAAACCGACCCGCATCTGAGTAACAAGGAGAGCATTGTTTATGGAAGCTAAGAAGAATTACGGGCACATTTTCGGAGTGCTCCTCGGGGAAGTGAGAGAGTTCAGGACCGCATCGTTCCTGACACCCTGCTTCATGATCCTTGAAGTCGTTGTAGAGACGCTGATTCCGCTCCTTATGGCATCAATCGTCGATAACGGCGTCCAGAAGGGTGACATGCGCCACATTCTGATCATCGGCGCGTGTATGCTCGGTCTTGCCATTGCCGGCCTCATCACCGGCGTATTGGGCGGATATTTCGGAGCGATGGCATCGACCGGCTTCGCCAGAAATCTGAGAAAGGCTATGTTCAGGAATATTCAGACATACTCATTCTCGAACATTGATAAGTTCAGCACGTCCGGTCTTGTAACGAGACTCACGACGGATGTGACAAATGTGCAGAACGCCTATCAGATGATTCTCCGCATGGCAATAAGAGCACCGTTTTCAATGATTATCGCCATGATTATGGCGTTCATCATCAACTCACGGATCGCGTCGATTTATCTCGTAGCCGTCATTCTGCTCGGCATAGTTCTGTTCTTTATCATGCAGAGGGCGACCAAGTATTTCCGCCAGGTGTTCAAGAAATACGACGCGCTGAATGAGAGCGTACAGGAGAATGTTACCGGTATTCGCGTTGTCAAAGCCTATGTCCGCGAGAACTATGAGATTGAGAAGTTCGGCAAGGCTGCCGATAACATCTACAACCTTTTCAAGACCGCGGAATATAATGTCATTATCAACATGCCGATCATGACCGGCACAGTGTACACGGTCATCCTGCTCATCTCCTGGGTAGGCGCGCACATGATCATCCAGAACAGTCTCACGACCGGCGAGCTCATGTCGCTGCTCGCTTACTGCATGAATATTCTGATGTCACTCATGATGCTGGGAATGGTGTTCATCATGATCACAATGTCATCGGCATCTGCCGAGCGTATCGCGGAAGTTATTGAGGAGCAGAGTGATATTGTAAACCCGGAGAATCCGATCATGGAAGTGCCGAACGGATCCGTCGATTTCAATCACGTCAACTTCTCCTACAGGAAGGGAAGCAGTGAGTTCGTTCTGAAGGACATTGACGTGCATATCAGGTCAGGCGAGACGATCGGTATCATCGGCGGCACGGGTTCCGCGAAATCCTCATTGGTCAATCTGATCTCGCGGCTTTATGACGTGAGTGAGGGCTCCCTGGAGGTCGGCGGCATTGATGTGCGCAAGTATGACCTGACCATGCTGAGAGATGAAGTCTCCGTTGTCCTGCAGAAAAATGTCCTTTTCTCGGGGACAATTCTTGAGAACCTTCGGTGGGGCCGCCCGGACGCGACGGAGGAAGAGTGCATCGAAGCCTGCCGAATGGCCTGCGCCGATGAGTTCATCGAAAAGATGCCTTTCGGCTATAATACCTATATCGAGCAGGGAGGAACTAACGTGTCCGGCGGACAGAGACAGCGTCTCTGCATCGCCCGCGCCCTGATCAAGAAGCCGAAGGTCCTGATACTCGACGATTCCACATCAGCGGTCGATACGGCGACGGATGCGCGCATCCGCAAAGCCATGAAGGAATTCATACCCGGCACGACAAAGATCATCATTGCCCAGAGAATTTCTTCGGTCGAGAGCGCAGACAGGGTCATCGTCATGGATGAGGGCAGAGTCAGCGGGTTCGATACTCCGGAAAATCTTCTCAGGAACAATTCGATTTACAGGGATGTTTATGAGACCCAGATGGCCGGCGGCGGTGATTTTGACATGAAAGGAGGCGAAAAGTGATGGCCGGTAAGAAAGAAGCACCCGATACACTTACTCCTGAAGAGCTTGAAAAGGCGAGAAAGTCCGGTGCCGGCGGGCGCCAGATGCGTGGTGTCAAGGTCAAAGTTGACAACGCGGGAGAAATCTTCAAACGCCTTATGGCATATGTCGCGAGGAGATACAAGTTCCATCTTGCTGTTGTTGTGGTCTGTATTTTGACAGCGGCTCTGGCCAATGTTCAGGGAACCATGTTCATGAGAACGCTCATCGACGGCTATATTACGCCCCTTATCGGATCGGAGTCACCTGATTATTCACCGCTTCTTAGGGCTATACTGAAAGTCGCGGGCTTTTACGCGATCGGTGTTCTTGCGTCCTACGCGCATCAGAGGATCATGGTCGTTGTCACCCAGGGAACGCTGCGTGACCTCCGCAAGGAGATGTTCGAGCACATGGAAAGCCTGCCGATCAAGTATTTCGATACTCACAGTCATGGCGATATAATGTCCATGTACACGAACGACATTGACACACTGCGCCAGATGATCAGCCAGTCAATGCCTCAGTTCCTGAACAGTCTGATCACGGTCATCAGTGTTTTTATTTCCATGCTGATCCTTTCCGTGCCGCTGACGGCAGTGACCTGCGCCATGGTCGCCGTAACGCTGTTCGTGACCGGAAAAGTTGCCGGTCAGTCAGGCCGCTTCTTTGTAAAGCAGCAGAGGGACATCGGTACAGTCAACGGCTATATTGAGGAGATGATGGCAGGTCAGAAAGTCATCAAGGTCTTCAACCACGAGGATGAAGCCATAGAAGAGTTCAACGAACTCAATGACCGTCTGTTCGACAGCGCTAACAAGGCGAACAGGTTCGCGAATATTCTCGCCCCGATCAACGCGCAGCTCGGCAACCTCAGCTATGTCATCTGTGCTGTCGCGGGAGGCGCGCTGATGATCTTCGGGCACAGCATGACGGTCGGCAAACTTGCCTCTTTCCTTACCTTTAATAAGAGCTTCTCGATGCCGATCAACCAGATCTCTCAGCAGCTCAATTCCGTCGTCATGGCCCTCGCGGGTGCCGACAGAGTCTTTAAGCTTCTCGATGAGGAGCCTGAGTACGATGACGGGTACGTCATGCTGGTCAACGCCGAGATCGCGGAAGACGGCACGATCACCGAGACGGATAAGCACACCGGACATTGGGCGTGGAAGCATTATCACAAAGCGGATAATACGACTACGTATCAGCAGCAGAAGGGCGAGATTGTCATGCTCGGTGTAGACTTCGGCTATAATCCGGACAAAATGGTCCTGCATGACATCAAGCTTTACGCTAATCCGGGTCAGAAGATCGCCTTCGTCGGATCCACGGGTGCCGGAAAGACGACGATCACGAACCTGATCAACCGTTTCTATGATATCCAGGACGGAAAGATCCGCTACGACGGTATCAACATCAATAAGATCAAGAAACCTGATCTTCGAAGGTCGCTGGGCATCGTTCTTCAGGATACGCACCTTTTCACGGCAACTGTCATGGAGAATATCCGCTACGGAAAGCTCGACGCGACGGATGAGGAAGTCTATGCCGCTGCGCGTCTTGCAAATGCGCACGGATTCATCAAAAGACTCCCCCAGGGCTATAATACGATGCTCCACGGTGACGGCTCCAACCTGTCCCAGGGACAGCGGCAGCTGCTCGCAATCGCCCGCGCTGCCATCGCGGATCCGCCGGTCCTCATCCTCGATGAGGCGACGAGTTCGATCGACTCCCGCACAGAGCGCATAGTTCAGGAGGGAATGGATAAGCTCATTTCGGGCCGCACATCATTTGTCATCGCTCACCGCCTCTCAACAGTCCGTAATTCGGACTGCATCATGGTCCTCGAGCAGGGCCGCATTATCGAGCGCGGCACGCATGATGACCTGATCGCTCAGAAGGGCAAGTATTATCAGCTGTACACGGGTATGGATGTTAGCTCGTAATGTACTTTGAACCTAAAAACAGGGGGCTGTCTCATGCGACGGCCCCCTTTCGTTGTCGGAAGGAGAGTATTTCTTTTTCTACGCAAAAAAAGGCACCGCCTCTCGGCGATGCCTCTCCTGGAAAGTATAGGGCTCGAACCTACGACCTTTCACACGTCAAGCGAATGCTCTCCCAGCTGAGCTAACTTTCCATTTGTGCCTCTTGCGGTGCAACAAAATGAATTATAGCAGACGATCTGTTTTTTAGCAAGTATTATTTTTAAATTTTTCGATTTCGACAGGCTGACATCGGTAACCGGGAAGTTTAAGCCAGAAAATATGACACAGAGCATTACATCCGGTCACGAATAGTGTAAAATAGACACATAAAATCACGCTGAGTGTAAGCGGCTTCCCTGCAATTTCGGCGGGGAAGAAAATGGAGAGGTCATCGTATGGCAATAAAGATCATAGTATTCTCGGTTCTGCTCCTGGCAGCGTTCTTTGTATATGCAGCCTGGCCATATAATAAGAGAAAAGAGCGCATGCAGGTCTTCAAGGCCCAGTATATCGCTCACCGCGGCCTTTACGATAACAGCGGTCCGGCTCCCGAAAATTCAATGGCTGCCTACGAGAAGGCGGCGGAAGCCGGCTATGGCATCGAGCTTGATGTGCGGATGACGGATGACTGTCAGATGGTCTGTTTCCATGACCCTTCACTGAAGAGGGCTACAGGAGCGGAGGGAAGCATAGAGGATCACAGCCTTGGAAAGCTTCTGGGACTCAGACTGTTCAATTCAGAGGAACCCATCCCGATCTTCTGGGAAGTGCTCCAGAATATTCACGGGAGAGTGCCTCTCATCGTTGAGATCAAGGCGGAGAAGAACTCCGACATTGACCAGCTGTGCAGGGAGGTTGTATTCTGCCTGGATGCCTACGAGGGAGATTATTGTATTGAGTCGTTTCACCCGAAGGTCGTTCGGTGGTTCCGCAAAAACCATCCCCAGGTAGTCAGAGGCCAGCTCACGGAGCGCTTTACCGACGAGGGAGTGCTGAGCCTGGCACTGACCTGGTGCCTGCTCAATTTCCTCACCAAGCCGGATTTCATCGCATATAATAAGAAGGATATCCATACCAAAGCCTTTGGCTTCCTGAGATATGTGTGCGGCGCGTCGATGGTCGGATGGACGATCCACAGCGCGGAAGAAATCGAGGAGATGCGTGAATGCTATGACGTGTTCATTTTTGAGCATTTTACGCCGCCGGAAATGGACGCAGCGAAAAAGGAGGCAATGCTCGCCGCCGCGAAAGGAACGTTACCTATGAATATTGTTAGAAAGCATATGATTATTGACGGCAGAGTGCAGGGTGTCGGCTTCAGATATCATTCCACATATATCGCGCAGCATGTGGGAGTGACAGGCTGGGTCAAAAATCTTTACGACGGACGTGTGGAGATGGAGGCCCAGGGAACACCGGAGCAGATCGAGGAAATGATGAGCCGGCTGGGCAATCAGCGGTACATCAGCATCACGGGCGTGGAGTCCTCTGATATTCCTGCGGATCCCAGATCTGTCGATTTCCGGGTCAAATACTGACCCTGGCGTTACAGAAAAACGGCGGCATCTCCGGTCTGATACATGTTCATGTATGTATCAAAGTACAAAAAGAACTATTGAATTTAAGGAGAATCAGGACTAGAATACGACTTGGAGCGTAAATTCGGTCATATGCATAAGTGCGGGAGCGAGTCGTAGACAATGCAGAAGAAAAATGTATTCATTAAAGATTTGGTGAATCGTTTTGCGAAATATTTTGTCGAACAGAAACTGGAACATGCGATACCTTTCATTATATATCTGATCGCGTACCTGCTCTGGTTCAAGCTGCTGGAGGATATTCCGAGGGCAAGGTACCATGATCTGGCATCATTTATTGACAGGCTGATACCATTTGCTGAAATATTTATAGTTCCGTATATTTCATGGTTCGCACTGCAGGCGGCCTGGGTGTCTTTTCTTTTTTTCTATGACAGAGAAGCCTATGACAAGCTTGTGACGATACTCATGTTCGGCATGACAGTGTTCCTGGTCGTGTCGACAGTTTATCCCACGGCTCTGACTCTGAGACCGTGGCATATAGCAAGGGACAACGTTTTCGTTGATATGGTCAGGTGGCTCTGGAGCATTGACACGGCGACAAATGTGTGGCCGAGTATCCATGTTTACAATACGACGGCTCTGATTTTCACACTGTTCACGACAAAGGACCGGAAGCTGATACAGAAGGTGCGTGTCCCGATGTTCGTCTGGTGCGTGCTGATTATTCTCTCAACGATGTTCCTCAAGCAGCATTCTGTCGGTGACGTCTTAAGCGGTCTTGCCCTGGCGGGCATCGGCTACTCCATGGTCTATATAAAGGGCCTCGTTGTAACGTTCCGTTCGTTCGACCGCAGGGTGGAACGGGTGATAGAAGGGCTGTATCTTGAATAAAATATGGTTGCAAAGCAGGGTGCATTGATGTTATAATACCTTCTGGACGATTAGCTCAATGGGAGAGCACTCGCTTCACGTGTGAGGGGTTACAGGTTCGAGCCCTGCATCGTCCATAAAGCCATCGGGAAGCCGATGGCTTTTAGTTTATCTCAGTGGGGAAGACCCCCGCTTCTGTAAGCGGTGGGTAAATCAATATCCTGCTTGTCTCAGTGGCGGGTCACAATCCCCCACTGAGATAAACGCTCTGCGAGGATGCGCAGGGATTCGGTTGGGAATTATGTCAGCTGGCGCTGACCCGAATCCCGCGCCAAGTCTCGCGAGCGAGACTTGAACTCAGTGGGGGCGGCCTTCGCTTCTACGAGTGTTGCGCGATGAAGAATATCTAAAAGGAGAAAGCAGCAATGAAAATCGGATTTGGATGTGACCACGCGGGTGTGGAACTCAAGCAGACCCTTATGGATTTCCTGAAGGAAATGGGACATGAATGTGTTGATTACGGTAATTATGATCCGAATGACCGCACAGACGACTATCCGGAGTTCGGAAGAAAAGTCGGTGAAGCTGTCATGCGCGGAGAAGTTGAAAAAGGCGTTCTGATCTGCGGAACGGGGGTAGGTATATCACTTGCCGCCAACAAAATTCCGGGAATCCGCGCGTGCGTGTGCAGCGAGCCGTATTCCGCGAGAATGTCCGTACAGCACAATAACGCGAACATTATCTCTCTCGGAGCCCGCGTTGTCGGCCGCGAGCTGGCCAAAGATATCGTCAGCGCTTTCTTTACTGCCGAGTTCGAGGGCGTAAGGCATTCCCGCAGGCTTCAGATGATCACCGATATCGAGGAGACATACAGCATTCATCCGAAAGATTGAGAGATATGGCCCCGATTCCGCTGCCAATGATTGTGCTTTTTTTAATACAATCTTATTAAAAAGGGGCAAAAACAGCCAAAAACATGAATTTTTACACCTCAATACGCCAAAATTTAACAAATCTGTAATAAATCGGACAGGCAAACTTGATTTTTAAGAAGTGCTATGTTATAGTATCTGACGTAGGAAAAAGTTTGTTAAAAAAATATTACAAATTTGACCAAAGATATTTGAGGTGAATGTATGAAGAAAAGATTACTCAGTGTTCTGCTTGCGGCAATGTTTACTGTATCAACAGTGACGCCGGCTCTGGCTGACGAGGAAGATGATCTTCGCGAGCAGAGAGCACAGGCAGAAGAGGAACTCGACGACACACAGGCAGCCTTGAACGACCTTGCGGCAAAGCGTCAGGAAATTCAGGCACAGATCAGTGAACTGAATGCTGAC
>JAFWIM010000113.1 GCA_017514845.1 Lachnospiraceae bacterium | reverse complement strand
CGCGTGGGAAGGAACGGAGGATTTCCGGTTCCTGGCGTATCCGGAGACGGCAGGCTGGAAGGAACTCCAGCGCGGGCGGCGCGCGTAAAAGACCATCACAGGTATTCCGGAGGGAGGGCTGTGAAAGATCCCGACGGATAGGGGGCCAATGGACGGTCCCGCATGCGTACGGCCGGCCGCAAGCGGTCCGAAAGGGGAAACCGGTACGACGGTCAAATATCAAAAGACCCGGAGGGACTTAAAGCCCGAAGGGCTTTGATACCACCTCCATAGGACGCGGCTCAGCACCGCATGGGGGTGGAGGTTCATCCGGAAGCGTATTAAGAAACCAGACGTTATATGATTAAAATTTTCTTAATGGCAAGATAAAAGTTCAGCTGCATAATGCACCATTGGAGAATTATTACGAATGCTTGGGCACGCGTGCAAGACTTGAGCACGAAGTTGAAGACAATTATCGGATTAAATTTTTATAAATCATGTAAAGCTAGCTTGACATAGAGGCGTGAGTATGTTATCTTATAGGTGTAAAGCAAACTTTACATCATCGGCAATCACAAACTATATAGTTTCGGGTGTGTATGAGAGAAAAACATGATAATTTGATGAAAAACATGTGTTAAGAAGATACTTAGAAGGTGATGGAATGAAGAACCGAATAGAAGAAATAAGAAATGCGAAGGGCATCCGACAGGATGAACTCGCAAAGCTGATGGGGGTCTCACGGCAAACGATCAGCTCGCTTGAGAACGGACGCTACAACCCATCAATTATGTTAGCCTACAAGATCTCGCGATATTTTGGGATGACAATCGAAGAAGTATTTATATTTGATGAGGAGGAATGATTATGTATTACGATAATAAAAGACTGGCGCTCAGTATTTTCTGGACGATTCTTGGCATTACTCTTATAATATTGTCGTTCACAGAGGTATTGCAATCTTCCCTGTACGGCGGCATGGGCGGCGGCCTTACCGTTGTAGGTGTATTTCAGATCATCAGGAACCTCAGATACAGAAAAGACGCTGAATACAAAGAGAAAATCGACACTGAAGCAAGCGATGAGCGCAACAGCTTCCTGCGCATGAAGAGCTGGTCCTGGGCAGGCTACATAACAGTACTTGTCGAAGCGATAGGGGCAGTCATCGCAATGATCAGGGGGCAGGAGACGATTCAGATGGTGCTTTCCTTCTCTGTAGCCCTTATCGTATTTGTTTACTGGCTTATGTATATGATTCTCAGCAGAAAGTATTGAGACTGGGAACCAGGAATAAAAGAGTAACTCTGTGGGAAGACCTCTGCTTACACAAGCGGTGGGTGAGTCGATATCGCACATATACAAGCCTGAGAAATGATGGAAAACAAAATAAAATGTGAGTCGGGAGGGCTGTCGCAATAGAAGTTGCGGCAGCCCTCTTATCGATGTCGCGCTGTGACTGCCGCCAACATTACTTAATATCCCATAAATGAACCTCATTCCAATATGGTATCCGACAGACAAAAAATATAAAATAGAGACAACAAGCAAATAACCCCCAAATATTCGATGAGGTATGAATTATGGCAATTGTATTTAATGAGGAGAAGAGAACTTTTTCACTGCATACAGCTAAGACTACTTACCAACTCAAAATCGGAAATTTGAATTATGTAAAGCATCTGTATTACGGTACGACCATAGATGACGAGGATCTCATCTATCTGATCCGCCGATACGACCGCGGATTTTCGGGCAATCCCTACGATTCGCTGAAGGAGCGCACATTCTCACTTGATGCCCAGCCGCAGGAGTTTACTACACAGCAGCAGGGCGACTTCCGAATCAACTCCATCGAAGTCCAGAACGGCGACGGCAGCTTCTCTTTCAACGGAAGATATGTATCTCACAAAATGTACAGCGGGCCGTTTACGCTGAACGGACTGCCCACTGCATTTGCAACGGAGGATGACACTGTCGACACCCTCGAACTCGTCATCGAGGATGCTATCACGAAAGTCCAGGTGACCCTGCTCTACTCAGTATTCGAGGAGAAGGACATCATCATGAGAGCGGCCCGCGTCCACAACGGGGGCACTGAGACCATCCGGCTTAAGAGAATCATGTCCATCAATATGGACTATATGAACGGCAAGAATCTGGATATCGTTTCCCTGCCGGGCAGATACGGACAGGAGAGGCAGGTCGAACGCCAGCCGCTGACGCACCACGTCCACAAGGTCCGCAGCGGTCGAGGCATTTCCTCCCATCAGCAGAACCCGTTCATCGCGCTGGTGGACAGATCTGCAAATGAATTATACGGATCATGCTACGGCTTCGCCCTGATGTACTCGGGCAGCTTTATCGCCGAGGTGGAGCTCGACCAGTATGACCAGTGCAGACTGGTCATGGGTGTCAATGACAGACTGTTCAGCTATGCTGTTGAACCGGGCGAGGATTTTGATACGCCTGCGGTCCTTATGACCTACACTCACAAGGGTCTGTCCAGAATGAGCAACAATTATCACCACTTCATCCGCCATAACCTGAACAGGAGCAAGTTTGTCAGGGAAGTCAGAAGACCGGTGCTAATCAATACCTGGGAGGCAGCCTTCTTTGATTTCGATGATAAAAAAATAGTTGAGATCGCCAAGGCAGCTAAAGGCATGGGCGTGGAGATGATCGTCATGGACGACGGCTGGTTCGGAAAGCGGGATGACGACAACTCAAGTCTCGGCGACTGGCATGTCAACGAGAAAAAGATCAAATGCGGGCTTCCCGCGCTGGTAAAGCAGGTCAACGACCTCGGCATGAAATTCGGTATCTGGTTCGAGCCGGAGATGGTCAGTGAGGATTCAGATCTCTTCAGAGCCCACCCGGACTGGGCGATGGAGATCCCCGGCAGGCGGGCTGTCAGAAGCCGCAATCAGCTGGCCCTCGACGTCAGCAGGCGCGAGGTCCAGGACTACCTGATCGAGAGCATAAACAAGATCCTTGACAGCGCGAACATCTACTACGTGAAGTGGGATATCAATCGCGCAATCACAGATCTCTGGTCCAACGTGCTGCCGGCAGACCGCCAGGGCGAAGTGTCTCACCGCTATGTGCTCGGTCTCTACAGGGTCATGGACGGCATTATAAAGACACATCCGGATATCATGTTCGAAGGCTGCGCAGGCGGAGGTGGCCGATTCGATACGGCTATGCTCACCTACTTTGTACAGTACTGGAGCTCGGACAACACGAAGCCGCTCGACAACTTGAAGCTGCACTACGGATCCTCCTTCATTTATCCGGTAAGCACGATGGGGGCGCACGTATCTGCCGCGAGCCCGATGGTGCCGATCGAGACGAAGGCTGCAATCGCTATGTGCGGCACATTCGGCTACGAGCTCGATGCTACGAAACTGGACAAGGACCAGATCGAAGCGTGCAGAAAGATGAGCGAGCTCTATCACAAGTACTATGATCTCAATTTCTACGGAGATTATTACAGACTTGCAAATCCATATGAGCAGGTCAATCTTGTCGCCTGGGAGTGTCTCGCAAGAGATAAGAGCGAAGCTCTTGTGACCGTCATCACGGTCAATCTG
Organism: Lachnospiraceae bacterium; assembly: GCA_017514845.1. Taxonomy (GTDB): domain Bacteria; phylum Bacillota; class Clostridia; order Lachnospirales; family Lachnospiraceae; genus Chordicoccus. The sequence continues at coordinate 5,574 of JAFWIM010000113.1, read as the reverse complement.
ACAGTGAACGGTCCGCAGGAGTATATCAAGTGCAGGGGACTTGATCCCAAGAAGAAATATCGCATTGAGGGGGACGGCAATAACCTTGTCGCGTCCGGTATGGCTCTCATGCATGCCGGAATCCCGATTCCGCGTGAGATTCCCGAGTTTACAGCCTTCCTGTATCATCTGAAGGCTGTGGAGTGACAACAGAATAATACAATGAGAAATCGCCGGAAGCGACTTACCGACATAAGGGCTGCTTCCGGCGATTTTCTTTTATAATTGATTTTTTTATGATAGAATAGTGCACGGCGGTTTTGGTGCCAATGCAGGGGACACGTCTTCTGCTGTAACCGGATGCACCGGCATCTGCCGCGGACGCCTTTTAGGCGGGACTTCGCAAAAATCAGGACAATGTGAAAAACAGTGGGATTCTGTGTGATCGCGCAGAGCTTCGCATTTGCCTGTCGCAATAATTATTATCAAGGAGAAAACGCAAATATGTATTACACGAATGTTCTGGATCTGATCGGAAACACGCCGCTCATCAGCCTGGAGGAGACGACAGGGCTTCAGATTTTTGCTAAAGCTGAGTTTTTGAATCCGGGCGGCAGCATCAAAGACCGGATCGCGCTCAATATGATAGAGGAAGCGGAGAAGGACGGGCGGCTGAGACCCGGAATGACGATCATTGAGCCCACTTCCGGCAACACAGGTATCGGACTTGCGTTCTGCGGAGTTCGCAAGGGCTATCGCGTAATCATTGTCATGCCGGAAAATATGAGTGAAGAGCGGAAGAAAATCATTCATGCGCTCGGAGCTGAGCTCGTGCTGACAGAGCCGGAACTGAGTATAGCGGGCTCTGTGGACAAGGCTCTGGAAATTGCGGCTTCATCCCCGGATTACTTTGTGCCTCAGCAGTTCCAGAATCCTGCAAATCCCAGTACCCACTACAGAACGACAGCAGTCGAACTGACAGAGCAGCTGGGCAAAAAAATAGATGTCTATGTATCGGGTGTAGGCAGCGGCGGCACTCTGCAGGGAGTAGCCCAGTACCTCCTGGAGCAGAACCCGGACTGCAAGATCGTCGCGGCTGAGCCGAAGAACGTCTCCGCCCTTCTCGGACAGGAGCCGGGACTTCATCAGATCCAGGGAATCGGTGACGGATTTATCCCGGATATCCTTGACACTTCCATCATCACGGACATTGTAGAGGTCTCGGATGAAGACGCAATTAATACAGCCCGCGAACTTGCCAGAGTCCAGGGACTGCTCGTCGGTACTTCTTCCGGCGCAAACGTGTGGGCGGCAAAGCAGATGGCTAAAAAATACGGAAAAGACAAGGTCATCGCAACGATACTGGCGGATCGCGCGGAGAGGTATTTCAGTACGGCGCTGATTTGACATTTGCACTATGCTCAATCTGACGGAGAGTGAAGCGGTCGAAATTAAAGCTCAGGCAGGCATTTTTAATGTTATTTTAATGTTCCTTACAGGACATCTTCATCTGGGAGCGGTATTCTTTAGCTACATCAAAGGAAAACACCGGAGATGAATAAAGAGTCAGACACAAGATGTGGAGGTAAATACTATGGAAATGATCGAAAAAGTTGAGCGTCTCAGAGAGAGAGCAGATGTGACTTATGAGGAAGCGAAAGCAGCGCTGGAGGAAGTCGGAGGAGATCTTCTCGACGCGATGGTGCTCCTCGAGCGCCGGGGGAAGGTCAGAGGACCTGCCCAGAGTTCTTACTCAACGGAGTATGAGGAACAGAAGGACTATATCCGGGTCAGAGATAAGGTGGAGCAGCAGAAGAAGTCTGCGCCGAGTTTTACCCACACTTTCAGACGGCTCGTAAAGACCTTCTTCTCCTTTATCAGGCATACCGTGTTCATCGTTACAAAAGAGGACAGCATCATCTTTACGATGCCGAGCTGGGTGCTCGTGCTCCTTCTCTTCTTCTTCTGGGAAGCGATCGTACCGGTCATGGTGATAGCGCTTTTCTTTAAAGTGAACTACTCCTTTGACGGGGCCCAGAATGTGAAGAGGGCCAATGATATTCTTGGCAAGGCCGGCGAATTCGCCCAGGATGTCCGGAACGAGTTTACTGCAAATGACGATGTATCCCGTGAGGATGCCGAACCCGTGGACGCTGCTTTCGAGCCTGATGTGGAGAATGAAACGGAAGCCAACTGTGACAGCTTTCCTGAGGAATAAAGTGATATCTACTGCGGCGGCTTTCCGGAGGAGAACAGAAACGGGTGTCCGCCGCAGCTTTTCGGAGGATCAATCCGGAGCACAGGTTTTAACCGCGTTCCCCGCAGACCTACGTCACGAGAATCCTGTGGTAAATCGCGATCTCTGATCGCGCGCGAGCTGCGCGACGCACTCTGTGCGTCTTCCTTCGCGCAGCTCTGCGATCCGCCGGAGGCTCAATCTTCAACACAGGACTTTAAACCCATGTTGAAGACGAGTTTGTTTTGCACATTCCTCTCATGACTGAAGTCACGAGAATCCTGTGTTGAAGATTGAAGATTGAAATGAATTATTAGAGGTGTAGGGATGACAGCAACTATTCTTCTTGTGGAAGATGAAGAAAAACTTGCCAGGTTCGTGGAACTGGAACTTGTGCATGAGGGATACAGGGTAGAGAAATCCGGCAACGGAAGGCAGGCGCTGGACATGGCGCTTCAGAACAACTATGATCTCATCCTTCTGGATATTATGCTTCCGGGGCTTAACGGGCTGGAAGTGCTGAGACGGCTTCTGAAAGAGAAAGAAGTGCCGGTGATCCTTCTCACTGCCAGGGATGCGGTGATGGACAAGGTATCCGGCCTCGACGCAGGGGCGGTCGATTACATCACGAAGCCTTTTGCGATAGAGGAACTGCTTGCCAGAATCCGCGTGGCCCTGAAGCTCCACGCGGTTCATCCGGCAGGAAGAAACGGAAATGGCAGCAGCGAAGATGAGGAGGGGGTCTGCCGGTGGCATGAGCTTGTGCTCGATGACCGACGCCATCGTGTTCTCTACGCCGGGCATGAGATCACTCTTACCAACAGAGAGTTCCTGATGCTGAAGACGCTGCTTGAGAATCAGGACATCGTGCTGTCCAGAGAGACACTTCTCAATAAGGTCTGCGGCTATGACTATGTGGGAGAGACAAATGTCGTTGACGTCTATATACGTTACCTTCGATCCAAAATAGATGATGTGTTCGGAGTTAAAATGATCCGGACGGTCAGGGGGGTCGGCTATGTCATCAAGTCTGAAACAGAATAATAAAGGACAGAGCGTCAAAACGTACACGAAAAAGAAGCGGGGAGATTCCCATGATGAGCAGCGGCGCATGACGTCGATCACCAGAAAAATGCACTGGTATATGCTCAGAGGGAAAATCGCCCGCTTTTTGGGCACGGATTTCCTGCTGGCTTTTTTTCTTACTACCGGCTGGTGCGCGGAGCAGGAATACGCGGCAGCCGGAACCGTTCTTTTTGCGAACGACCGGGGATTCGACGTGATTACTGCTGCAGCGGGAACGGACCTGATCTACAGGGTCGTATCCGATACAGGAAGACTGATTGTTTCTGTATCCTGCCTGGTGCCGTTTATGGTCATTGGCGCTCTGGTGGCGGCGCTGTTTATTCTGCAGTTCCTGGGCGTCCTCTTTTCCTACTTCCGTGAGGACCGGGCAATCAGAAGGATCCTGGAGCCGATCAATGAGATCGCGCTGAAAGCGGATGAGCTGTCGAGACTTTCATTTTCAGAAGATAAATACCAGGTGATTGAGGATGCGCTTGAGCATATAAGGCCGGAACAGGCGGAGCAGGAAGGCCCGCTCTCGTTCGGAGATTCCGACCTGATCGGTGTCGAGGCTGCGATGAATAATCTGCTCCTTAGAATGCGCGATACTATGCGGCAGCAGTCACGATTTGTAAATGATGCTTCCCACGAGCTGCGAACTCCCATAGCGGTGATCCAGGGCTACGCGAACATGCTGGACCGCTGGGGAAAGACAGACGAAAAAATCCTGGAGGAGAGTATCTCCGCAATCAGGAATGAGGCGGACCACATGAATTATCTGGTGGAGCAGCTCCTGTTCCTTGCGAGGGGAGACAGCGGGAAAACCACGCTGAACCTTCAGCCGGTCATGACAGCCGATCTTATGAGGGAAATCTACGAGGAGTCGCTGATGATCGACGAAAAGCACAGATATCGTCTGGCGGACGGCGGCGAGAGCGCGGAAGTGAAAATCGATTCCGGTCTCATGAAGCAGGCGGTGAGGATCCTCATAGATAATTCGGCAAAGTATACCCCGGAAGGGGAGGAAATTCAGCTGTCCTACGGCAGAACGGAAAAGGGAGATCCGTACCTTCAGGTGCAGGATCTCGGGCAGGGGATCAGCGAGTCGGAGCTGCCTCACATATTTGAACGTTTCTTCAGAGCTGACGAGGCGCGCGGGAGCGCCGGAACGGGGCTTGGCCTCTCAATCGCCAAGTGGATCGTGGACAAGCACAAAGGACATTTTGAGGTCCTCTCCAGAACAGAGCTTGGGACAAGAATCCGGATCGTACTATAGTGCGATCCGGATTTTTTCTGCTCAGGCTGGGGATCAGGGCAACCGTTCAGACGGGCTTCCCCTGCATTTCGTTTCCGGCAACAATGCATCCATCTTCGTGAGAAAAGCATTGCATATCCGACTGAGAGATCGCATAGGCGGCAAGCCGCCTTCATCTCGCGTTTCACGCTCGATGTCGGGCGGGCGCCAAAGTGCCTTCCTTTCGTGCAAGCACGAATCAGGCACCTTGGCTTGTCGCCTACGCAAACTCGGAGGGAAGGATATGCGCTTTTCGATGAAGATGATGCTTGCGCCGGAATATGAAGGTTCGCTGCAGACCGTCTGAACTGCTGCGACTCTGGGACCCGAAATAAGCTGCTCTTTTTTGCTCTTCTTGACATTTCTTCCAAGAATGGAAGATAATAGGTTTATAGTTCAAGTGTCTTCCGGACGATGAACTGCAAAAGATAACTACTTAATAACGGAGCTGAAATGACACTAAAGGAATTAGGAATCAAAGATACCGCCATAATCACCAATGTCGGCGGCGAGGGAGCACTCAGACAGCATTTTCTTGATATGGGAGTCATTCCGGGCGCGGAGGTCACAGTCGTGAAGTTCGCACCTATGGGAGATCCCGTTGAACTCATGATTCACGGTTACAAACTGACGCTCAGGCTCGATGATGCGGCCCAAATCGAGGTAGAGCCGGCAAAGGCCCGGTCAGTGACAGAAGAGAAGGCGAGAAAGAAAAAGAAGCGTGCTCACCCGGGTCTCGGTGAGGGCGGAAAATTCCATCCGAAAGGGAGCGGGGATCCGCTGCCGGATGGGACGCTGCTCACATTTGCACTCGTTGGAAATCAGAACAGCGGCAAGACGACACTTTTCAACCGTCTCACGGGCACGAACCAGCACGTCGGGAACTTCCCGGGCGTGACTGTGGACAGGAAGGACGGACCGATCCAGAATCATAAAGATACACTGGTCACGGACCTCCCGGGTATCTATTCGATGTCCCCGTACAGCAGCGAGGAGATCG
>JAFWIM010000112.1 GCA_017514845.1 Lachnospiraceae bacterium | reverse complement strand
CGTCGATGACCGGTATGAGGACTTCGCCGCCTGCGTCTTTTTTGACGACGTAGACATCATTTGCACCCGTGATCAGAACATCTTTAATTACACCGAGCTTTGAACCGTCCTCGAGGAAGACATCACAGCCGATGAGATCGCCGACAAAGTATTCATCTTCCCCGAGCGGCAGCGCATCGCTCCGGTCAACGTAGAGCGGGCAGTTATGCCACTTCTGGACGTCCTCGATGCGGTCGTAACCGACAAATTTCAATATCGGTCTTCCCTTGAAATATCGGACATCTTCAATAGTGAGGTCGATCATCTGGCGGCCCAGCTCGAGCATGACATGGTCCAGAGACTCAAATCTCTCCGGGTCATCGCTGGTCGGGTAGACCTTGACTTCTCCCTTAAGCCCGTGCGTCGTTGTCACGACGCCTACCTGAACTTTATCAAGCATACATTCTCCTTCTGCCATGCGGCATATATAAAGACGCATTCTTTAAGAAAGGGCTGCCGCACTGACACGGGGGACGGCTATGCCGCGGCGATGTGCCGCGCTTAGCTGTACCGGGTGTGGTAACGACAGCCTCAGAGTTTTACTGTACGATTTCAACAGTAACTTTTTTGTCAGTCTTAGTTGATGCAGCTTTTACGACAGAGCGGATCGCCTTCGCGATGCGGCCCTGACGTCCGATGACTTTTCCCATATCCTGGGAAGCTACCTTAAGCTCCAGGATCAGATTTTCGCCGTCCTCTTTTTCTGTGACAACGACTTCTTCGGGATGATCAACAAGAGACTTGGCAATGACTTCCACTAACTCTTTCATTCAGTTTCTCCCGTATTTGGTTCCTGGAAAAAGTGCTGCTTTATTTTGTGACGCCTGCGATCTTGAGAAGCTTAGCAACTTCAGCTGTCGGCTGAGCGCCGTTCATAAGCCACTTCTTAGCTGCTTCTTCATTGAGGTTGTAAACGCTCGGATCCTTTGTCGGATCATAGTAACCGATTTCCTCGATGAAGCGGCCGTCTCTCGGAGATCTTGCGTCCGCAACTACGATTCTGTAGAAAGGTGCCTTCTTCTGTCCCATTCTCTTAAGTCTGATTTTGACCATTTTGTGTTTCCTCCACTTTCATTCTAAATAATATATTTTCGGCTGAAAGCTCATTTTGCGCGCCGCCTTGAGCGGCTGCCTGATTTACTGAGCTAATATTGCCGTTAAGTAACGCCGCGATAGCGGCGGACTTTACTGATTTGCTGCCTGCAAATGCAAGCTGATCCCCAATAAGTGCCAAATGCGTCAGAACGGACGTCTTCTTCCGCCTCTCATGCCGCCCATCATGCCGCCGAGGGAGCCCATGCCTCCTTTGCCGCCCATCATGCCCGGCATCTGTTTCATCATTTTGCGGGCCTGGTCGAACTGCTTGACAAGCTTGTTCACCTCCGAAATATCCACACCTGCGCCCTTGGCGATACGGCGTTTTCTCGGCAGGTTCAAAATGTCGGGGTTTGCTCTCTCCTTCGGTGTCATGGAGAGGATGATGGCTTCGGTGCGCTTCATCTGCTTCTCATCGATCATGCCCTGGATGTCTTTCATCTTTGTGCTCATGCCGGGAAGCATAGAAAGGATGCTCTCAAGACCGCCCATCTTGTTCATCTGGGCCATGGAGTCGAGGTAATCGTTGAAGTCGAAGGAGGCCTTCTTGATCTTGTCGGCCATTTCCTCCGTCCGCTTCTGATCGAACTCCGCCTGAGCCTTCTCTATGAGGCTCATCACATCGCCCATGCCGAGAATGCGGCTTGCCATACGGTCCGGATAGAACTGCTCAAGGTCGGACAGCTTCTCGCCCATACCGACATATAGAATCGGCTGACCAGTGACAGCTCTGATTGAGAGGGCTGCGCCGCCTCTTGTGTCACCGTCACATTTTGTGAGGATGACGCCGTCGATGCCGACTTTCTCGGTGAAGGTTTTTGCGACGTTGACGGCTTCCTGACCTGTCATCGCATCGACGACGAGGACCGTCTGATCGACATTGATCGCATTCTTGATGTCGACAAGCTCCTGCATCATGCTCTCGTCGATCTGCAGTCGGCCTGCCGTATCGATGAGGACCAGGTTGTTTCCGTTCTCTCTGGCGTGGGCAACGCCTGCCCTGGCGATATCGACCGGGCTCAGTTTATTGCCCAGAGAGAAGAAAGGTACATCGACTTTTTTTGCGTTGACTTCGAGCTGCTTTATGGCAGCAGGTCTGTACACGTCGCAGGCTACGAGCAGCGGACGCTTGCCTTTCGACTTGAACTTGCCTGCCAGCTTGGCGGCGGTCGTTGTCTTGCCGGCGCCCTGGAGACCTGCCATCATGATGACGGTCATTCCGTTTGGTTTCACGCGGATCTCTGTCATCTCCGAACCCATGAGCGCGACCATCTTCTCGTTGACGATCTTGATGACCATTTGGGCGGGATTGAGACCGTTCATGACGTCCGCGCCGATAGCGGCGTCGGTCACGTCTTTCGTGAACTGTTTTACGACTTTGAAATTGACATCAGCCTCAAGGAGAGCCATCTTTACTTCCTTCATGGCGTCCTTGACATCTTTTTCTGTCAGGCGGCCTTTGGAGCGCAGCTGCCTGAAGATATTCGTCAGTTTTTCAGTAAGGCTTTCAAATGCCATGTATTCACCTCGCTATACTCTCATTGCTCAAAGCTCGGCAAGAATCTCCTCCGCAAGCTGCCGGATCGTCTCGTTGTCGGTAAGTCTCTTGATCTCGTTCACTTTATCTGTGAGTTTGAGGAACTTGCGGACGAGGCCGAGTTTCGCTTCGTAATTCTCCAGTGTTTTAGTGGTCCTTCTCACCATGTCATGGACCGCCTGGCGGCTCGTGTTGTGAGCTTCAGCGACTTCGCCGAGAGACAGGTCATCGAAGACCACCTCTTCAAATATATTCTTTTGGTGCTCTGTAAGAAGTTCCCCGTAAAAATCATACAGCATGGAACGCTCGTAAATCTTTTCCATGCGGACTAATATAACAAACGCGTTTGCGGGTGTCAAGCTTTTTTTCTTGACACCCGCAAATATTTTTTTTCACGGCAAATAGTCTTTCGCCATTGCCGATGCTTGGTTTTGTGCTGTTACAGTCACTTTTTATTCCGATTTTCCTTCATCACCGATTTCGGATCCTTCAAAATCGATGGGTTTTGCTTCCTGCGGTGTGCTGTCATACTTCATACCGACATCGTCAGGCTTATTTTTCCGGAAAGGATTCGGATACTTCGGCGCTGCGGCGTTAAGGGCTTTTTCAGCTTTCAGTGCCTTTTTGGCCGCCTTCTTCTCTTTCCTCCGCATGTTCCACTTAGAGATGAACGGTCTCAGGATAACAAGAATGATGACCACTACGAGGATCACCGGGAGCAGGTAGACGATCGCGAGGATGAGATCCTGCAGGAACTCGCCGAAGTCTCTCCAGGAACGCGTGAACGTGCTTCCGAGACGCTCGAAGAAGGTCTGCTGTACCTGAGGAGATCTGTACTGGAGAACTTCCTCGATTGCGACGTTGATTGTTGAGTAGTTGACGTCCGTATCGAATCCGGCAAGTGTGTTCCTTGCCTGATTCAGCTGAGTCTGAACGTCGGAGAGACGGGATTCGATCGTGATCATATCCTCAATCGTCTCTGCCTTGTCCATCATATCCATGAGACGTTTTTCCTGTGTCTCGAGGGATTCAATGAGAATGGACTGGTCGTTATAGCGCTTCGTAATGTTCTGCACGTACTCGGATCTGCTCGTGATCTTTCCGTCGGTCCCCTCGAGGAGTCCGAGGAATTCTCTGTATTTTGCGGAGGGAACACGGACGGTGATATATGATCTCAGTGTGCCGCTCGATTTTCTGTAATCTGAGTAGTACCAGTTCCAGGCGGAATCTGTGGTGCTCTCGCTCTCCACGAACCCGCCGACTTTGCTGATCGCGTCCTTGACAGCGCTGAAGGTATCCTGAAATGTCTGCGTCTGTATCGTGATATCAGCTGTGTAGATGAGCTTCTGCTCTGCAAGATTTCCGCTCTCGTCGGTGCCGGCCTCCTCGCTCTTCTGCGAGACGTCATTTGACGCTCCGCCATCCGCACCGACGGCTTCCTCCTTATAGGCGTTGTCTGCCGTATCGTACTCCTTCTCCTCCGCGTAGTCATAGTCTGCGGCCGCCTCTTCATATGCCATGCTCGTTCCTGCAGAGCTCGCGTGGTTCGACCCGCAGGCGACGAGAAGAGTTGCCGCGCATGCTGCGGCTAAAATACTTTTTACTGTTCTTATTCTCATAGTGGACCTCCCTTAGATATTCTCTTATGATCAGCAGTAGATTTTGCGGCGAAGTCATTTTCACTGTGACCTTTATGCCTTCACTGTAAGTACAGATATGCCATAGAAAATGTTGCAGGGCACGGCGCTTTTCTTTATTTTTATCACCTGACACACCGTTTGAGCGAGCGGAATGCAAGAATGCTCCGGTGGATTTACCGCCGGAGCATCGGTTCAGGGCAATGTTGCTGCATCACAGAGTATTGGGGTCAATTTCGGTGCCGTCCTTCCAGAGTCTGTCAAGATCATAGAATCCTCTTGACTCCTCATCGAAAATATGAACAATTACACCTTTGTAGTCGAGAAGTGTCCAGTTGGCGTTGTGGTGACCCTCAATATGATCCGGCTCAAAACCCGCTTTTGTCGCAGCTTCCTCGACACCGTCGACCATCGCGTCTGTCTGATTGACATTCCGTCCCGTTGCGATCACGAAGTAATCTGCAAGCGGTGAAATCGCGTCGATTTCAATGACCTTGATGTCACTTGCGAGTTTGTCTTCCAGTGCTTTTACTGCGATACCGGCGAGTTTTCTGCTCTCTTCTTTTTCCATATGATGCCCTCTCTTCATATTTGATTAATGAGCCGGAAACGGAAAGCCGATCCGGCGACAATGTTTCGGACTTCTTGTTAGCATAATTATACAGCAATATGGCGATTAATTAAATAGTATTTGAGCAAATGTACAAAAAATAAGCGCGCAAAACCCGAATTGTGTGGATTTTGCGCACGTGAAATTATCAGACCGTATTCCTTTGCTCTCTGCTTTGGTGCAGTTCATTATAATAGTCGAAAGCCGCCTGCGAATGCTCGTCGATCTCTCCTCCGCCTGAACGGAGATAAGCGAGCATGTCCCGAAGGATCATGTAACAGCACTCATCGAGGTCTCTGAATGCAGCTTCGCGGATGGGTTTAAGGTTCGGAGCCTTATCCCTCAGGGGTTCGATATAGTCCGCGATGAAGACGATCTGCTCCAGCCGGGTCATATTGGGGTGCCCTGTCGTGTGCCAGGTGATGGCGGAGAGAACTTCTTCGTCCTCAATACCGTATTTCTCCTTTGCTATATAGGCGCCGAGCTTTGAGTGCAGCAGGAATGGGTTTCCTCTCTCCACCCGTGTGACAGGGATATTGTTCTCCTCACACAGCTTGATTTTTTTCTTGTCGGGAATGCATTTTGCGCAGTCGTGGAGGAGGCCCGCAAGTTCGGCCTTCTCGAGATTTTCGTCGTGGGCCATGGCCAGGGCGACGCTCATGTAGCGCACTCCCTGTGTATGATACCAGCGGCCTTTGTCGAGAAACTCCTTAAGAGCCCTGTTCATTTTTTCAAAATTGTACGTGTGAGCCATACGATCCTCCTGATATTTTCAAATGTAACGCTGTCGGCGGGATAATGATCATTAAGCGTCGGTCTGTGTGTTGACAGTTTCCGCAAGGCCGTCGTACACGTGGTATGACTTTATATAGTTGATGACCTCGTCCGGGGCATAATACTTGACCGTCTTTCCGGCTGCGATCCAATCGCGAAGCTGGTGGGAGGACACGTCAATGTTCTCAGTGTTGAGCTTGACGATATCTGCCCCGAATGTCTGTCGCACATCCTCGATCGCCTTATCGAGCTCTTCGTCGCTCGTGTGGTTTCTCGTAGCAACGACCAGTGTGCAGGCATCGCAGATCCTCTGAGGGTTCCTCCAGCCTTTGAAATCAAAGAGGGAGTCAGCTCCGATAATGAAATAGTAGCGGGTATCCGGATGCTTTTCGTTCAGCTTTTCGAGCGTCAGGTAGGTGTAAGAGTAGCCGTCCTCATTCATCTCCATGGATGAGAACTTAAAATGTGTGTTGGATGCGATGGCAAGTTTGACCATATCCATTCGCTGCTCATCACTTGCCCTTCCGTCCCTGTCCCTTTTGTGCGGGGGATTGCCGGAGGGCATGAACACGACCCGGTCAAGGCCGAGCTGCTGATAGGCGTTTTCCCCGAGAATAAGATGACCTATGTGGATGGGATCAAATGTCCCTCCCATGATTCCCACTTTCTTCATTGCTTTTTCCTGGCTTTCGGAAGCTCGATCTTGCGGTTCTTGTCCTTGCCCTGGCGGTAAAGGACGATTTTCTTGCCGATGACCTGAACGACTTCAGACCTTGTGTGCTCGGCGAGTGTCTCAGCGATCTCTCTGGGATCGTCGTCACAGTTTTTCAGTACTCCGACTTTAATGAGCTCGCGCTTTGCGAGTGCCTCGTCGACGTTTCTTTCATTTTCAGATGTCAGGGATGCCTTGCCGAGCAGGATGATCGGATCCAGATCCATAGCAAGGCTCTTCAGGTATGCCCGCTGTTTACTCGTCAGCATTTTCTTCCTCCTTGTCAATATCTATGTCTTCGCTGTAATAATCAAATTCATGTCCGTACATGCGGACTGTGTCACCCTCGTTTATACCGCTTTGCTTCAAGTTGTCCAGAATGCCGGTGTTCCTGAGCCATTTCTGGAAGAATGTGAAGCCCTTTTCGGAATCCAGGTTCGTGTAGCTGAGCATTTTGTCGATCTTCGGACCCTCGACGATAAAGATCTGTTTTCCTTTCGCGTCCTCGGTCAGAGCGATCGTGTACGGCAGGTCTTCCGTGACAAGCATCTGCTCCGGGAAGTATTCCTGTTCATAGACGACCTGTTCCGTAGCCACTGTCTCAAGCAGTTCAAGGACAGCGTAAAGAAGCTCTTTCACACCCTCGCCCGTGACGGCTGAGATCGGATAGACTTTGTATCCCTGCGGCTCGTAGACCTCTTTCAGCTTTTCGACAGGGTTCTCCTCGAGATAGGCGGATGCATCGATTTTATTTGCAGCGATGACGATCGGCTTTTTCATGATTGCCGGATTGTACTGCATGAGCTCTTTGTGGATCGCGGCGATATCCTCCACCGGATCTCTGCCGTCAAATGAAGCCGTGTCCACAAGATGGATGATGACGCGGGTGCGCTCAATGTGGCGCAGGAACTCGTGGCCTAGACCGACACCCTCGGAAGCCCCCTCGATGAGACCCGGCATGTCCGCGATGACGAAGCCTCTGCCGTCGCCGAAATCGACGACACCCAGATTCGGCTGGATCGTCGTGAACGGATAGTCCGCGATTTTCGGCTTCGCGTTGGTCACGCGGGACAGGAATGTTGACTTGCCGGCGTTCGGGAATCCCACGAGACCGACGTCCGCGACCAGCTTGAGTTCCAGAGTCAGGTCAAGCTCAAGAGCCGGCTTGCCGGGCTCGGCATACTGGGGAGCCTGATTGGTGGGGGTGGCAAAATTCATGTTGCCCTTGCCGCCGCGTCCTCCCTTGAGGATCGTCTGACGCATGTTTCCGTGCGACATGTCGGCGATGACCTCGCCGGAGTGCTCCTCGCGGATGATGGTACCTTCCGGGACCTTGAGGATAATATCGGCGCCGTCAGCGCCGTGACATCTGCGCTTGCCGCCCTGCTCTCCGTTTCCCGCCTTGAAATTATATTTGTGTTTATAAGTAAAAAGGGTGTTCATACCCTTGTCGACTTCGAAAATAACATCTCCGCCGCGGCCGCCGTCTCCTCCGTCGGGACCGCCTGCCGGAACATACTTCTCACGCCTGAAACTGACGTGACCGTCGCCGCCCTTGCCGGATTTTACGTGGATCCTTGCGCGATCTGCGAACATATAGTCCTCCTTGATTTGAAAAGACCTGCGTGCATATGCAGGTAATTAGAAAAAAAGGGCTGCGCAATATGCGAAGCCCTTAAAAATTATCAGCTTTATTCCTCAGCAGCTACCGGGATTACGGAGCACTGCTTGCGAGTTTTGCCGAGTCTTGTGAAACGGACAATACCGTCAGCCTTTGCGTACAGAGTGTCGTCGCCGCCGCGTCCGACATTCTCACCCGGATGGATGTGAGTGCCGCGCTGTCTGTACAGAATATTGCCAGCCTTAACGAACTGTCCATCTGCTCTCTTCGCGCCAAGTCTCTTGGCTTCAGAATCGCGTCCGTTCTTTGTGGAACCGACACCTTTCTTGTGGGCGAAGAGCTGAAGATTCATATTCAGCATGTCTGCACCTCCTTGGTTAATATCTTTAGAAAAGGTTCGTCATTTTCATCTGTCGGTTGAATTTCTTCAACCTGTCTGAGACCGAGAATCATGGAATCTACAAGAAGTGTTCCCTCCGGCGATAAACCTTCCGGAAACTCGCATGTCAGATATCCTTCCTCACTGGAATCCACGATAGTGTCATTGGTGAGCGCTTCGATGGAATTGGCAGTGTTTGTCATGAGCACTGAGACCGCGGCGCAGATGATATCCGTCCCGCTCTCGCTGTACTCGGCATGTCCTTCCGCCTCAAAACCAATATAGCCATCCTGATTTTTATAAATCGTTACAAGAATCATCAGGCGTTGATTTTCTCGATCTTAACAGCTGTGTAAGCCTGTCTGTGACCATTCTTCTTGTGATAACCAGACTTCGGTTTGTAATGATAAACGATGACTTTCTTAGCGCGGCCGTTGGAAATAACCTTGCCTTCGACTGTAGCGCCCTTGACATCTTCGCCAACACAAAGTGTATCACCCTTGACTGCGATAACCTGATCAAAAGTAACTGCTTCGCCGACTTCCTTGCCAAGCTTCTCTACGCGGATAACATCACCCTCAGAAACTTTGTACTGCTTTCCGCCTGTTGCGATCACTGCATACATGGAGCACACCTCCTTCTTCACATATTCGCCAGATACGGCGCTGCAAATGCAGACTTTTCGGCCTCTCTGCGCGTTCACCAACGTATGTTACCATAATTCATTTCCAAACACAACAACTAATTTCAAAATATTTTCAAATTTCAACGCTGCGTCATAGTTCAGACAGGCTGCATTTATGTCTATTACCCGGCGCAAATCACCATCTTCATCGAAAAACGCAGGTCCTGCCCTCTGAGCTTAAAAATGCTCACGCATTTTGCGTAGGCGACAAGCCAAGGTGCCTGATTCGTGCTCGCACGAAAGGAAGGCACTTTGGCGCCCGCCCGGCATCGAGCGTGAAGCGCGAGATGTAGGCGGTGACGCCGGGAAGAGTAGGGGCGTCTTGACGCTCCTGCTCTTTCTTCGGTCGGACCCGCAATGTTTTTCTCACGAAGATGGATGCTTCGCCGCCGGACACGTTATTTACTACGCAGCCTGTCTGAACTGTGACGCAGCAACGACGTCGGCAGCCTGTCTGAACTGTGACGCAGGCTGCCTGCCTGATAGTCTACTCTGTATCAGAATTGGTGGAAGCAGCGCGCGTTATGCCAAGGATCTCGGACAGCGGGCGCTCCGTCTTCTGGCGAATGATCTCCATTATGCCGAGCGGAGTAAGATCCACGACCTCCATGCGGAGAGGGTCGCGCCGCGCCAGCTTTCTGGCGACATTCACGAGCTCCTCTTTGTGGTCAGGATTCTCCATGTTTATGAAGTCTACCAGGATCATGCCCGAGAGATTGCGCAGGATGATCTGACGTATGACCTCCTCGGCCGCCTCGTGGTTGATGCGCCGGTAGGTCTCGGAGGCATGTCTGCCACGCTCGCATTTGCCTGTGTTCACATCGACCGATGTAAAGGCCTCGGTCTTTTCTATGACCAGGTAGGCCCCGCTCCTCAGCCACACATTTTTGGCTGTCAGCTTTCGGACTTCCCCGGTCAGATTGTAAACGGTCCGAAGGGGAAGTGTCCGGTTCCCGTAATAAATCTCATTACTGTTGTCCGAATCCTGCAAGAAGGGACGGCAGGATTCCAGCTCCTCTGCGATCCGCGGAATATCCGAATAGAGTCTGTCCGGCTTTACGGTGAGATCGCGCAGCATTTCTATATAGAAGGGATCCGGCCGATAGAGGAGCGAACCGGCTTTCGCGTGAGCTATGTCATGCGCGAGTTTTTGCCATCGCGCTTTAAGCTCCTCGACTTCGCGGAGGACTTCCGCCTTCTCTGTCCCGGCCGAGTTCGTGCGCAGCAGGACAGAGTAACCGGTCCGGTCGACATCGCGCATCCATTTGCGGAGGAGATCCTTCTGTTCACTTGAAAGCTTCCGGGAGAAAGAGAGACTCCCGTCCCCCTCTGAGAGCACGGCATAGCGTCCGGACAGCTTCAGCTTCATGGTCCCGGCGGCTGCCTTCTTCCCTGAGGCATCGCGAATGATCTGGACGGGGATGCGGCCGGGATCGCAGCTGCCCTTCTTGTATTTGGAAAGAAAGCATTTGTCTTTTCCGAACGCGACGAAAGCCCCGCCAATGTTGTCCGCGTACGAATCGATGTGGCCGAGGTATATGCGGCCGATCAGTGATTCGTCGTCTCTTGCGGCGAGCTTCAGCATGGAAAGACGCATGTCCTCAAAGAAAGCTGCCGCCAGATATTTATTCTCATCGAATTCAATCTCAGTCACTATGTAATCTTTCATGCTTGGCACATCCTTTGAGGACCTCAGAAGCTTCTTCCTGTTTCCGACAGAGGTTTTCCGTCCTCACCGTAAAGATCAAGTCGCAGGATCCGGAGCGCTAACGGGTCATATTCGATGCCTGCAAATGTGCACAGCGCGCTGATGACCGTCTCCGGCTTCAGGTTGGCTGAGCTTCCGGTCTTAAGTTTCATGAAGACCGGCATGCTGTAACCCGCCCGCTCGATATGGGAGCGGACATCGTCCGGCAGATCCGCCTTCCGGCAGAGTCCGAACTCGAATATAAGCGGCCGTATGTCGACGTCGCTCTCAGTCTTTTTGGTCGTTTTGTGGATCATGACGGTTGTCTGCCCCATAAAACTTTGGATGAAGTCCGAAAGAATATCCTCACTCGATATACCGGCTGCATGAAGCCAGTCGTTTTCGAAGAAAACAACGTTGTCGGAAACGCTTACCAGCGCCATGGCCTTGCCCTTGGCTTCCTCGATTCTCCTTACCGACAGAATGCGGACGCCGTCCGGGCATTCACTGTTCAGCATATCGATTATGTGAGCTTCGGGAGGGACAGGCGGGAGCTCTTCATTTTCAATATCGAGCTGGCTCATGCGCTGAAGCTCGATCTTTGTGAGCTCGAAGGGATCTCTGTAAGCCATCTCGAAATCCACATACTCGCCGAGACTCTCAAGCCCGACGCCGAGCGGAGCCGCAAAGGACATGATCATATGGGGGCTGAACCCTCTGGTGAAGACCGCCTGAACGCCGCTCCTCTTGATTATTTTCTGGAAGGTGCGCATGAAATCCAGATGACCCACGTAGCGGAGCGCGCCGACCTTGGTGAATTTAATTCTGACTTTCATACTTCGTCACCTCAAACTGCTGTAATCTGCCTTGCCGGCGTCCATGGATTTCTCTTCAAAGCAGACGCCTCCACCGTAGGACCGCTCCCCGCAGCCGGAGCACATCTGTCTGCAGTTGGGCGTGATCTCCGCGCGAAGAGCACGCTCTAACTCGCGGACGAACCAATTCTTGGTCACACCGACGTCAATGAAATCCCACGGAAGGACTTCGTCGAGAGATCTTTCTCTCAGCGTATAAAACTCGTGGTCGATTCCGCACGCCGAGAATGCGTCCATCCATATATCCATATGAAAGTAGTCGGTCCATGCGTCGTACATGGCTCCGTGCGCATAAGCGTACATAATGACCTGCGAGAGTTTTCGGTCGCCTCTGGCAAGTACACCTTCCAGCACCGTTCCGTCCGCGTCATGGTACTGATAGTGGATCGATTTCTGGTTCTTCATCGATCGAATCTCACCTTTGACAAGATGGGCAAAGGAAAGATAGTCCTCCCTGCGGAACATCGGTGCCCACTGGAAAGGAGTGAAAGGTTTCGGGACGAAGAAGGAAGTGCTGACGTTGATATCACATTTGCCCCGCCTCTCCTCCTTGGGAATATCGTAGTAGACGTCGCAGATGGACTGGGCAAGATGCGCGATGCCTCTGCGGTCGTCCTCCGTCTCTGTCGGAAGACCCAGCATGAAGTACAGCTTGACTTTGCTCCAGCCGCCCCTGAACGCCATGGCTGACCCGCCGAAAATATCCTCCTCGGTGAGTCCTTTGTTGATGACGTTTCTGAGTCTCTGTGTTCCGGCCTCGGGTGCAAATGTCAGCGAACTCTTCTTTATATCCTGGACCTTCTGCATGACATCGAGCGAGAAATTATCGATTCTGAGCGAAGGCAGGGAGATATTGACCGCCTGACTGTGGAACTTTTCGATGAGATAATCCATAAGCTCAGGAAGGCGGCTGTAGTCGCTGGAGCTGAGGGAGCTTAGAGATATCTCCTCGTGACCGGAATATTTCATCATAGTATCCGCCTGCCGCTTAAGGACCTCGATGTCTTTTTCGCGAAGCGGACGATACAGAATTCCGGCCTGGCAGAAACGGCAGCCGCGTATGCAGCCGCGCATGATCTCCAGTGTCACCCGGTCCTGCGTCGGCCGGAGATATGGAACAAGAGGCTTTTTCGGATAGGGAGCGTTCGTGAAATCCATGCACGTCTGCTTGCGGATCTTATCCGGGATATCCTCGTATTTCGGTGCAAAGTCTTTTACCGTTCCATCCTCATTGTAGGTGACACAAAGGAGCGAGGGCACATATATGCCCTCGATCTTAGCTGCCCTGTGAAGGAACTCTTCCCGCGGGGCGCCGTGTTTTTTGCAATCCTTATACACATCCATAAGGGTGTCCATGACCGTCTCGGACTCGCCAATATAAAAGAGGTCAAAGAAATCCGCGATCGGCTCCGGATTGTAGGTACAGGGACCGCCTCCCATGACGATCGGGCATTCCTCACCGCGGTCTTTGGCAAGAAGCGGAATACCGGCCAGATCGAGGACCTGCAGAATATTGGTGTAGCAAAGTTCGTACTGGATAGTTATGCCGAGAAAATCGAAGTCCTTAACGGGTTCCTGGGACTCCAGGGCGAAGAGCGGTATATTCTGCTCCTTCATGATCTTATGAAGATCGGGCCACGGGGAGTACACTCTCTCGCACCATGTATCTGCTCTTCTGTTCAGCTGCTCATAGATGATCTGAATGCCCAGGTGGGACATGCCGATCTCATAGACATCCGGGAAGCACATGCAGTAGCGGATATCCACAGAATTCTTATCTTTAACAATTGAATTGATTTCATTGCCGATGTATCTGGCAGGCCGCTCCACCTGACGCAGAGTGCGGTCTGACAAAAACGGTTCTCTCATAAGTCCTCCATGCGGGATTTTTGGCGGCGTTTATCTTCTGGCAAGTTCGGAAGTGATATCGTCCCATGTGACGTCGCGCTCTACCATGAGCACCATCAGGTGGTACAGGTAATCGGAAACCTCGTATTTGATCTCCTCGGGATCCGGATTCTTGGCAGCTATGATGATCTCGGTGTTCTCCTCACCGACTTTCTTCAGGATTTTGTCGATTCCCTTGTCGAACAGATAATTTGTGTAGGAACCTTCTTTCGGATGTTTCTTGCGGTCCGAGATGATATCGTAGACATCCTGGAAAACGTGAAGGGGATTCGTGTCATCGTAGGCAGTTCTTACAAGAGTCCTGTAGAAGCAGCTGCGGTTGCCGGTATGGCAGGCTGCTCCGATCTGGGCCACTTTAGCCAGAATCGTATCGTTGTCGCAGTCGATCTTCAGCTCTTTGACATACTGGAAATGCCCGCTTGTCTCCCCCTTGACCCAGAGGCTCTGACGGCTGCGCGAGAAGTATGTCATCTTGCCGGTCTCGAGTGTCTTCCGGAAGCTCTCCTCATTCATGTAAGCGAGCATGAGGACCTCATCGTTCTTATAATCCTGGACGATGACCGGAACGAGGCCTTTCTCGTCGGTCTTCATCTCCGACCAGTCGACGGAAGACGTCAATATATTCATCTCAATGCCACGCTCGATCGCGAGGACCTTGATCTTGGTCAGGTCCAGATTTCTCTGGCTGACAAATCCGCCGGAGATGCCGCTGATATTGCCGGAAGCGAGAAGATCAAGGACCTGCTTCTCCCCCGCGTGGTTCACGTGGAGAAGTATGCGGAGTTCTGTCATCGGAGCAATCTCCTTCTCGATGTTGTCGAGAAGGACAAGCCTTGAAGCGTACTGCTCGATGACATCCCTGTTGGTTGTGTACTCTTCCGTGTCGGCGATGGTGACGCCGATCTTATCTCGCCCGAAACGTTTGGATACTTCTTCCATAAAGCGCATGTTTTCGGGCTTTCCTCCGTTCAGGAGGGCCTGTGCGGCGCCGGCATAGATGAACTTTTTTACATCCTCCGGGCGCTTCACATTGCCGGCTACGATGACCGGGACCTGGGAGGAGGTGCAGATCTCTTTGATGCAGGCGATGGCCTCATCGTGCTCCGCGTCCGTCTTTGAAAAGTCGAACACCAGAAGGCTGTCAGCGCCGTGATCGCTGTATATCATAGCCAGCTCGGACACATTTCCGGATGCAAATGCATTCTTCTGCCCAAATCCCGAGACAGCGCGTCCTTTCAGCAGATAAATACAGGGCACAAGTAACTTTTTCATACTAATACATCTCCTTGGTCATTCAAATCTCACATGGATCGAGTTCGCGTGGGCAGTCAACCCTTCCGCTTTTGCGAAATTTTCAACGTCTTCGTGCAGGGCGGCAAGTGCCTCTCTTGAGCTGTAGATAATGCTTGTCTTTTTGATAAAGTCATCGACTGACAGAGCCGAGAAGAACTTGGCGGTCCCGTTCGTCGGAAGTACGTGGTTGGGTCCCGCGAAATAATCTCCGAGAGGTTCGCTCGAGTATTCACCGATAAATATTGCGCCGGCATTTTTTATCCTGGTCATGAGAAGGAACGGATCCCGCGTCACGATCTCAAGATGCTCGGGCGCGATCTCGTTGACGGCTGCGATTGCCTCATCCATTGATTTCGCGACCAGAATGCGGCCGAAATTATCCAGAGATTTTTTAATGATATCAGCTCTGGAGAGGACCTTCAGATACTCATCGACTTCAGAGCTTACGTCCTCCGCGAGCTGCCGGGAGGTCGTGACTAATATGCAGGATGCAAGCTCGTCATGCTCTGCCTGGGACAGGAGGTCCGCCGCTACGCAGTGGGCATCCGCACTGTCGTCCGCGAGCACCGTGACTTCCGACGGTCCGGCTACGGAATCGATGGAGACGTGTCCATAGACGGCTTTTTTGGCAAGAGCGACGAAGATATTGCCCGGGCCTGTGATCTTATCGACCTTTTTGAGGCTCTCGGTCCCGTACGCCATGGCAGCGATCGCCTGAGCGCCGCCGACTTTGTAGATCGTGCCTACACCTGCCTCCTTGGCCGCGACCAGAGTCGTCGGAGTGACTTTTCCGTCCCTGCCCGGAGGTGTGCACATGATAATGTCGGGCACACCGGCTACCTGTGCAGGGATCACGTTCATGAGTACCGATGACGGATAGGCGGCTTTTCCGCCCGGGACGTAGACTCCGGCCCTCTCGAGGGGAGTCACGCGCTGACCGAGCACCATACCGTTCTCTGTTGTGAACCAGCTCTCCTGCTTTTCGTGTTCGTGGAAGGCGCGGATGCGGGTGATTGCCCTTCTTATGATCCCGATGAGTTCCTTATCGACCTTGGCGTACGCTTCCGCTTCCTCCTCCGGTGTGACCGTGAAGTTTTCAGCGCTGATATCGGCCTTGTCGAAATTTTTTGTGTACTCGAAAACGGCTTCGTCGCCGCGCTCTCTGACATTTTTTATGATATCCGCGACAATCGCTTCCTCCCTCGGGTAGCTGTCAGGACTGCGCTTCAGCATATTTGTGAGAATCGATCCGAAGACTTCCTCGTTGAGTTCAAAAATCTGCATTCTAATCCCTCTCTCTCTTACGCATTCTGCTTCTGAAGCTCATTTCTGAGCCTTTTGATGATCCATGAGATGCGCTCATTTTCCATCTTCATGCTGACCTGGTTCACGACCATGCGCGCGCTCAGGGGAATTACCTCATCGAGGACTTCCAGCCCGTTGGCCTTCAGTGTGGAACCGGTTTCGACGATATCGACAATCACCTCGGAGAGGCCGATGATCGGGGCAAGCTCAATGGACCCGTTCAGCTTGATGATCTCCACGGTCTGATGCTTCTTATTGAGGAAATAGTCCTTGGTGATTGCCGGATATTTGGTGGCAACACGGATCATCTCGCCGCTGTCAAGGTATTTTCTGGCGGAGGCAGGCCCGCACACGCACATCCGGCATTTGCCAAAGCCGAGATCGAGCACCTCGTAGAGCTTTTTATTCTCCTCGATGATCGTATCCCTTCCGACGATGCCTATATCCGCGGCACCGTAATAGACGTAGGTCGGCACATCCGGACCTTTGGCCAGAAAGAACCTGAGTCCCAGCTCATCGTTCGTGAATATCAGCTTTCTCGTATTTTTATCCATAGCCCCGGCCGTGTCGATCCCGCACTTTTCAAAAAGCTCGAGTGTCTGTCTGGCCAGCCTGCCCTTTGTGAGGGCAACTGTTAAATATCTCATAAAATCCTCCGTCCTTATATCTCCGATTGGAAGTTCACGGGCGTCGCTCTGCAAAAGGGCTTCCTCCGGTTCCTCAAAACGGATGTCTTACATCAAAGGAGATCTGCCCTGTCTGGAGATCGCGTTCATCATCTGGTCGATGTAGATTCCGACGCCGACAGCGGGATAATCCTTGCCGAAATTCCCGAGCAGGCTGTCATACCGTCCGCCTTTGGCGATCGGCTCGCCGGTTCCCAGGGTCACCGCGCTGAAAATGATACCGGTGTAGTAATTATACTTTGACAGATAACCGAAATCGTAGGATACGTACTTGTCAAGACCGCGCTCTCTCATGAGATAGTGGATGTCCCGAAGCCTTCGAATCGCCTTTTTCTCCCTCGGACCAAAAGCGTATTTCTCGGCCGTGTCGATGACCTCCGCGCCGCCGAACAGCTGCGGCAGATTTTCGAGAGCTTCCTTCAGCCCTGCATCGAGGCCCGATTCATCGAGAAGCTCGCCGACGCCGAAGAAATTTTTATTGGAAATCAGCTTGCGGATGTTCTCGATCTTTTCGAAATCGAGCCCGGTGGATTCCGCGATCGCCTTGAAGAAATCCACTTCGCCGACGCTGACCTGAAATTCTCTGATCCCAGCGGCTAAGATAATCTCACATGTGAGGGCGATGATCTCCGCGTCGGCTTCTGCGCTCTCCACACCGATGAATTCAACACCCATCTGGGTGGTCTCTTTCAATCTTCCCTGCAGTTCAGCGGAATTGATAAATGTACTTCCCTCATAGCACAGCCTTGCCGGCATGGCTTCCTCGGGGAAGTGCATTGAGACTGCCCTCGCGACGGAGGGTGTGAAGTCGGATCTCAGTACGAGCGTGTTGCCGTCGCGGTCGAAGAACTTATAGAGTTCGTTCGTCGGAGTCGTTCCGATGTCGCTTGAAAAGACGTCAAAATACTCTATGGTCGGCGTCTCGATGTTCTGATAGCTGTATTTTTCAAATACGGACCGTATGCTGTCCATCAGCATAACCTTTGACTTCATTGTATCTCCGTAGAGGTCGCGGAAACCTTCCGGTGTGTGGATCACTCTGTTATTCATCATTTACCTCTTCTCTCTCATCAAGATCTTTCTGGAGACCAACCAGAATGGGGACCATGCTGTTTTTCTCCTCAAGAAAAAAATCAGGGTCCAGCTCTTCAATGGTAAAGCTTTTCCGACCGCCCTCTTCGCATCGCTCCCAGAACCTCATGAGCTCTGAGAGTCTCATATAGTAGTATGTGCGGTTTTTGCTGAAATAGATGATCAGGAAAGAAACACCGCCCTGTTCCTCAAATTCGCGCATGAATCTGACCTGGTGCTCGTGGATATTTGCAAGAGGGAACGTAAAGAAGGCACACTCCTTGGCGTCGAAGCACACCGGAATACCCTGGACCGCTCCGAGATAATCGACGGTACTCTTCTGGTCGAAATAGGCAAGTGTGATATGCCTGGTGGACTTGTCAATCTCAATCGGTGTTATGGGGGTCGGTACCTTCTGCAGGACCGCCAGCTTTCGCTCCCTGTAGATTTCTATGGTGTAGTTGATGAGATCTTCCAGCGTTGAGCCCCGGAGACCTCTCGAATTCCATGTTGCCATATCAGAGCCGTCCTATTTTATCGAGAGGCCAGTATCTCACCATTGCCTCGCCGAGTATCTCATCGCGGCTCACAAAGGTATTCTGCCAGAATCTCGAATCATTACTGTTATTACGGTTATCTCCCATGACAAAATAGCAGCCTTCCGGCACTTCGTAGGGTCCGAATGACCCGACCGGATCTTCCGGGCAGAAGCTGTCGGGGAGGGGCTCGGACGATCCGTCGATATAGACTTTCCCGTCTACAATGAGGACTGTCTCGCCCGGC
This sequence comes from Lachnospiraceae bacterium, assembly GCA_017514845.1. Lineage (GTDB taxonomy): Bacteria > Bacillota > Clostridia > Lachnospirales > Lachnospiraceae > Chordicoccus. The sequence continues at coordinate 44,785 of JAFWIM010000112.1, read as the reverse complement.
ATGCCTATAATGCGCTTGATGTATTTCTTGGACTTGTCATCCGGGAAATTGAAAATGATGATATCGAATCTCTCAGGATCTTTTGACCTGTAGGCGAGCCTGTTGCCGAAAATACGGTCATTGACCATAATCGTATTTTCCATCGAGGAGGACGGAATCTTCGCGTTTATGAGAATGACTCCGTTCACAACGGAGACAACGACGACGACAAAGATCAGCATTTTGACATAGGAGATGATCTCGTCTTTGAGAGAAGTATTTTGTGACTCTTTTTCAGCTTTCATCTGGTGCGTTAACTTCCTTTGAATGATATTGGACGGAATGTGTGTCTGTCAGCGGCTCATCTGAGACCGAGCTTTTCAAGGATCCGCTCCTCCTCCGCTGTGAGGGGAGCTTTTACAGACATTCCGCTGGTATAGGAGAAATCTCCCTGAGAGACCGGGAACGTGATTCTCTCGGCGTGGAGGAACTGATGCTTTAGTCCGACTTCCTTTTTGAGGATTGCGGAAAGATCCCTGTCCCCGTACTTTATATCTCCGATGACGGGAGCGCCGAGCCATGCGAGATGGCTCCGGATCTGATGGGTCCTTCCTGTGATGAGATCGATGTCGAGCAGCGAGTATTCGCCTGCCCTTCGCAGCACTGTGACACCGGTCACTATGCGAAGGTACCCTTCGGCCGGATGTCCGCTGACCGTGACCTTGTTCACAGCGGTATCTTTTTTGAGATAGGCCTCATAGATTCCGTCCTCAATCTCACCGCGCGTGACGGTGAGATAATGCTTTTTCAGATCTCTGGACTTTATAATTTCGGTGAGGAACTGTGAACCCCTGAGGCTTATTCCGCACAGGATAAGTCCGCTCGTATTGCGGTCCAGCCTGTTGGCCGGGGCCGGATGGAATGTCCGAAGCTGCTCCCCTGTGATTTTTCCCTGTTCCAGAAGATACTCTGTGAGTCCGGACACAAGGCTTTCACCGTCCGCGCGCTCTGGCTGTGACAGGATGCCGCTCGGCTTGTTGACAATCAGAATATCGTCGTCCTCGTACACGACGGCGGAAGAAAAATCAAAGGTGTGCGCAGCGGCCGGAAGTTTCGGGATCGCCCCGGAGAATTTTGCATATGTCTCATCAGAGAAAAAGAGACGGACCTCATCGGACAGGGAGAGGATCTCACTGCCCGCTGCTTTTTTGCCGTTCAACGTGATGTTCTTTTTTCTGAGCATCTTGTAGATAAAGCTCTTCGTCGCATTCGGCAGCAGCTTTGTCAGATATTTGTCAAATCTCTGCCCTGCCTCGTTTTTTCCGATAGTGAATTCTTTCATAATAAATACGTGTCCTTAGCGGTCACAGTGAGATCTGTGTGAGGAACATCCAGATCGTCTGCTCAAGATCATAGTCGGGATACCTTGAGTCAGGTCTGAACTTTACGTCCCGGAGCGACTCTGCGTGCTCATTCATCGAATCGAGGCGCTCAAGAAAATGTCTGAGGTCCGTCATCAGTGTGACATTCGAACCGATGCCGTTCGACCGGAGAACTTTTTTGATGTAGTCCGCAGTGAATTTAGGATCGCCTTTTTTTTCGGTGACGAGACCTACGACCGTGCTGCCGCATATTGCAAATGCATCCACCATGGTACTTGCTTTCTCATGCGTCACATAGAGCTCGTACGCCATCGTCAGTGTTCCCGCGTGCTCTTCGATCTCCCGGTACTCCTCCTCCGGGATCGACGAGTGCGTATAGACCATGACGAGACTAACGAACGCCATGGCAAACGGAATGACCAGTACTAGTGCGAGTACTGTCAGCAGATTTTTTTCGGATCCGTAAACGATGATTCCGGCCACAAAGATTGCCGCCGGTAAAAGAACTGTTATGATCGTTATGAGGAGTCGTCTCATCCGCTCATAGCGGAAATAGCCGTACTGACCTTTTGAAGCTTTCTGCATAATTCTCCCTGATATCACATGAGTATATGTCTATAATATGCCTGTTCACTGATAGGCTATTGTAACATACATTTGCCTCTTATGCACGATTTCTTTTGGACCCGCTCATCCGAGGAGCTCAAAGAAATCCTGAATGAAAAAGTCTGCCTCTCTCTCTTTCTGCTCCCGCACGTTCTCCGAGTATGCGTCGTAGACCGCCGCCACTGTCATCCCGGCCCGCTTTCCGGACAGGATGCCTATGGGTATATCTTCAAAGACCAGGCATGAAGAGGGGGACGCGCCGAGTCTTTCGGCTGTTATGAGGTAGACATCCGGTTCCGGCTTGCTGGCTGTCACATCGTCGCATGTCGTGATCACATCGAAGTAATCGGAGATGCCGTGAATGCGGAGGATCTCTTCGATGAGCCGCAGGTGATTGCTGGAGGCGATTGCCATTCTGACCCCGTTTTCCGCCATTTTCAGGATGAGTTCCCTTGCGCCGGGCTTAAGCGGAATGTTATGCCTGTACTTGTACTCGGCCATATCAATCCAGGTCTGCCCGATCTTCTCGACGGAATCCCTGATGCCGAACCTTTCCCGGAAGTATTCGGCGACCTCGGTGAAGCGTAGACCTTCCAGATCTCGCTGCAGGTTCTCCGGCACCTCGATGCCGAACTTCTCAAGATATTCAATGTCGATTTCGCCCCACATGCCCATCGAGTCGATCAGCGTGCCGTCGAGGTCGAAAATAGCTGCTTCGTAATCCAGTATATCCGGAACTTTTCTTTTCAAAACATATTCCTTTCATAAAACTCTTCTGCCGGGAGCCCGCTTATTTTTAATGAGGCCGCGGTCGAACGTGCCGAAGCCCACCGGGAAACCCTCTATCAGAATGAGGATGTTCCTGTCGGGGCTCTTATCGCGTGCCGCTTTGCGTCCACCGGCGGGCGCAGTGAAAAGTACGGCTGGGTCGACGCCGCCAAAGATTCTTGTGAGGGAAGGCTCATGAGCCACAATCTCACTGTCATCAGCGTACAGTGTCTCGCCGCGCAGATATTTTTCGACTCTGATGTCGCCTGCATTCATATTGAATTCCTTGCCCCACTCACCTTCTCTCAGGGCTTCCGCCAGCGCCTGCGAGACATTAATACGGTTCTTCTTTCTGGTGGCAAGGTGCAGCCCTGTCATAAGGTAACGCAGAGACGGGTAGGGTCTGATTCCGCCGGGAATCAGATAGATCTCATCATTCTTTTCATAGATACCTCTCTTTGCGGATGCGCTTCTTCTTCCGCCGGATGCGAGGGCGGATCCTTCCACAACAAGCTGTGCGCTGGCGAGGTCCCGTTTGACAAAGAGCGCCATGAACTGGCCTTCACCTCTCATTCTGTGTGGGTAGATCCGGACACATTTTTCCGTGCCCGGAAGAACACCGCGGCTAAATCCCTTCTGATCCGGTATATCGAGGAGCTCCAGCGCGGGGAAACGTTTCGTTAGTGACAGGACATTGGCCTCATTTTCAAGCGGGGAGAACGTGCAGGTCGAGTACATGAGATATCCGCCGGGCTTCAGCATCGAGACGGCTCGGGCGAGTATATCAGCCTGAAGGGGGGCATAGTATTCGGGGCCTTTTTCGTTCCAGTAAGCGCTCATGCCCGCCTCGCGCCGGAACATACCCTCCCCTGAACAGGGCGCGTCGACAAGAATCTTATCAAAGAATTCGTGAAAATAAGCAGCCAGCTTTTCCGGGGGTTCCGCTGTGACAAAGGCGTTTTCGGCTCCTGCGAGCTCCAGATTCTTTTTGAGGGCCTGGGCGCGGCTGGCGGAGATATCGTTGGAGTGAAGAAGCCCCGTACCGCCCAGCTTTGCCAGAAGCTGGGTAGACTTTCCTCCGGGTGCTGCGCAGAGATCAAGTACATAATCTCCCGGAGCTATGGGGAGGTTTTCAGCCGGTGCCATGGCGGACGGCTCCTGTATGTAGAAAAGACCGGTCTGGTAGAGCGGATGTCCTGAGAACTCGGCTGTGTTCTCTGTGAAGAATCCGTTGTGGATCCAGGGAATATCCTCTAAATCTCCGCCGCCGCACTGTTTCCAGAGCGCGCGGAAGCGGTCTTTGGTGATCTTGAGTTCGTTCACTCTTATTCCTGTATTTGGAACGCATAGAAGACTATCCCGCCATGCAGGATAGTCTTCTCCTAATAACTCTGTCATATTCCGGATGAAACGTTCGGGCAGAATCAAGGGCTTTCATCCTCCTTTCCCCGGATCCGGGGGAGAAAAATCCACTGACTGAGCGCGGAAACCCTCCGCAAGGACATCCAGATGTCTCTGAAAGCGCTTCAGTTCGTCTATGTCATTCATCTTGAAGATCCGATAGAATTCATCCTGGATCTTCTCCACCTCCCTGTGGCTTGTGACCTTGTACAGATTTTCGATACTGGTCACAATATCCTTGATCAGGTTGGTGCGGGTCTCTGAATGGTTCTCAGCGTCAATGATCTCAGACCTGACTCGCGACATCTGCGTGTCCAGCTGATAGACGGAATCGGCAATCATTTCAAGCTGCTTGGACACATGGACAGGGAGCACTCCCTTGTACTTGTACTGTAGTGAGTGCTCGGTCGTTGCCCAGAAATTCATCGCCATGGTGCGGATCTGGATCTCGACGTGGATCTGTTTTGGTCCGCCGATCGTCTCTACAGTGTACCAGACGATCATATGGTAGCTTCTGTATCCGCTCGACTTGTGATTGGCCAGATAGTCCTTCTTTTCTATTACGACCATGTCGTACCGTCTTCGGATAAGAACTGCTACTTTTTCGATGTCCTCAACGAACTGGCAGATGATGCGGATGCCCGCGATATCTTCAATTTCCTCTTCGAGCCGGTCAAAGCCGATGCCTTTTTTCTGCATCTTTTCAAGAATGCTCGTGACCGTTTTTACTCTGCCGCTGACAGTCTCGATCGGTGAATGCTGGTTATTGTTCCTGTACTCATCTCTCAGACAGTTGAACTTGGCGGTCAGCTCGGTGACCGCCTGTTCATAAGGCTGCAGAAGCTCTTTCCAAAGCTGTATTTCCATACTTTTTACCGATTATAATTCTCAGAAACGTATCTCACTGTGCCCTTTGTCAGCATGTCCGATTATTTAAGAGCTTCAAGAACTTTCAGCAGATAATCCCACATGCGCTTTGCGGAGGAGATGGAAAGCTTTTCCTTCGGTGTGTGAATATCCCTGATATCCGGTCCGAAGGATACGACATCGAGACCATCGATCTTTCCGTAGAAGATACCGCACTCAAGACCACCGTGGGTGACTTCGATCTTCGGCTCCGCGCCGAACATTTCTGTGTAGGTTCTCTGCATAACGTTGCGAAGCTCGGATTCCTCGTTGTATTCCCATGCGGGATACTCGTCCTTCAGAAGGATCTGTCCTCCGAGGAATTCGGTGAGAAGTCTGATCCTGTTCACCACCGCTGTTCTTTCGCTCACGAGAGAACTCCGGACGAGCGATGTGGCTACGAACTGCTCGGTTCCTGTGCGCATGATCCCTACATTGGTAGATGTCTGCGGAAGTCCCGGTGAGATAGCTGACATATGGCGTACGCCGTTGGGGATGAGGTTCAGGAACGCGACGACCCGCTCCTGACTGTCCTGATCCATGACTGTCACCTTGTGAGCGTGTCCTGTATCAAGTGTGATCTTGATTTCGTCGTCGGTGCCTGCATATTCCTTTCTTACATCGGCGGTGAAATCGCGGGTGAATTTCTTTACGCTGGCAAGATCATCCTCATCGATGATGATGTGTGCCTTGGCCAGAGCCGGAATCGCATTGTCCTTGTCTCCGCCGGAGACATCCGAAAGCGAGTAGGCAACTTTGCGGTCAAGCGCGTACAGGTAACGTCCGAGCATCTTGTTGGCGTTGATCCTGCCTTTCGTGATCGCTTCCGCGGAGTGTCCGCTCCTGAGACCGGAAATTTCGACGAGAACCGGGACGCCTCGGATCGTTGCCCGTTTTGTCGGGATGACGGAATCGACCCGGATGCCTCCCGCGCAGCCTGCAGTGAGAACACCCTCTTTCTCGCTGTCGATGTTGATGAGACGCTTGCCGGTGAGCATCTCGGCTGTATTCAGGTGGGCTGCGCCCTTGAGACCGATTTCCTCGTCGACAGTGAAGACACATTCAAGTGCCGGGTGAGCGATCGCGTCGTTGTCAAGGATAGCCAGCATGTAGGCGACTGCTATGCCGTCATCTCCTCCGAGCGAGGTGCCGTTCGCGTAGAGATCATCTCCCTCGACTATGAGATCGAGCGGGTCCGTGACGAAATTGTGCGTGGATTCCGGTGTCTTGGCACATACCATATCGATATGTCCCTGAAGGATCGTGACTGGTGATTCCTCGTAGCCCTCCGAAGCGTCTTTGTAAATGATGACATTGCCGACTTCGTCCGCAACAGCGTCATAATTATGGGATGTTGCAAATTCGATCAGGTACTCGGTCATTCCATCTGTATTGCCGGACCCCCTGGGAATATCCGATATCTCTGTAAAATAACGAAATACATCAGCAGGCTCTAAATTTCTCAAGTCATTCATGTTCATCCTCCCAAAAATGTGCTGGTTGTTAAGTTGCAGGCGGACGGCAGATTTATATCTGCCGCTCAACAAAAAAAGAAATATGGGGATGTTCAGTGGAACATCCCCGCATATCGTCACCTGATTACATTAAAGATCGTCGTCTTCGTCCACGCCTTCATCGTAGTCGTCTTCCAGATCATAGGAAGGCGCTTCTGTGGCAGGCTGCTGTGCGCCTTGCGGAGAGAGTTCCTGACGATTCCTTCTGACCGTGTCGTAGGCTCCCTGAAGAGAGTCAAGGAAACCTTTATATTTTCCGCCGGCGTCGGAAATCGTTGCTCCGAGAATGCTCTCGAGACTTGCCAGCATCTCATCTGTGTAGGTGAGAGCTGAAATTCTGATGTTGTTGGCGTCCTGCGTCGCTGAATCAAGAATGCCCTGAGCCTGCTGGTTGGCTTTGTTGATCGTGTCGTTGGCCTGTGCGTAAGCCTGCTGCATGACTTCGTGCTGGCTTACGAGCTCCTTGGCTCTCGCCTCGGCATTGGCGACAATGCCGTCTGCCTTAGACTGTGCGTCCGCAAGAATTGCGTCCTTGTTGGAAATGATCTTCTGATAACGCTTGATCTCATCCGGAGTCTTAAGGCGCAGCTCACGGAGAAGCTCCTCCAGCTCTTCCTTGTTTACAACGATCTTGGTCGTGGACAGCGGCTGAAATTTACAACTGTCTACATACTCTTCAATTTCTTCTATAATCTGCTCAATTCTGCTGGCCATGATTTTTCTCCTTACGCAACTCTATTTTTCAATTTTTCGTATCCTCTCCCTCAGAAGCTCCGCGACCTGAATTGGAACGAACTTTTCGAGGTCATCCTCGAACATAGCCACCTCTTTTACTGTGGATGAACTTAAGAATGCATACTCGAGACTCGTGATCAGGAACATGGTGTCGATATCCGGTGCGAGGATCCGGTTGGTCTGAGCCAGATGGAGCTCATACTCAAAGTCCGATATCGCGCGAAGCCCCCGGATGATCGTGTTCGAATCGCAGGATCTGACAAAATTGACTGACAATCCTTCAAATGATTTGACCACAATATTTGGTATATCCGATGTTACCTCTTTTAGTATATTAACACGTTCTTCTATTGAAAACAACGGAGTTTTTTTTGAATTCACTAAAACTCCGACAATTACTTCATCAAATTGCTTTGACGCGCGCTTGATGATATCCAGATGACCATTGGTGACAGGATCAAAAGACCCCGGATAAACGGCTCGCCGCATGATATTTCCTCCTCCCAAATAATCAGTCACTTCTCTTCTTCAGAAGAATATGCTGGCACATTCCGTATCTGCGCTCCTTGAATTTTTCAAATCCAAGGTCATCCAGATATGAAAAATCAGTTTTCGGGGACGCCTCGACGACGACGAGACCATCCTCTTCAAGAATATCAAGACCAGACAGTATTTCGAGTGTCTCCTTTTCAAGCCCGTGATTAAACGGGGGATCCATGAATATGACATCAAAGCGTTCACCTGTAAGTCGTCCAAGCACGGAGTTTACATCGCCTCGAATCAGGGTCGCGCCCTCAATAAGCTTTGTGAATTCAAGGTTTTCCAGGATGAGTTCCTGCGTCTTTCTGTCCTTTTCGACGAATACCGCGTGGCTGGCCCCGCGGCTCAGGGCCTCGATCCCGATCGATCCGCTGCCCGCGTAGAGATCTAGGAAACGACATCCGGGAATCCATGGCATCAATATGTTGAAAAGTGTTTCTTTGGTTCTGTCTGTTGTCGGTCTGACATCCATGCCCTTCACGGTCCTAAGCGGCATGGATCTGGCTTTTCCTGCTATTACTCTCAAGTATGCGTCCTCCGGTCAAACAATGTCACTGCTCTGCATCGTGAGACGCCAGTCGAGGTCTCCTCGTCCGAGTCCGAGGACCATCAGCTCAGCGGTCGCAATGTTTGATGCGACCGGAATATTGTTCCTGTCGCAGGCCGTAATGATTTTCCAGACATCCGGCTCCTTCGGATCGATCATGCTGGGATTGTAGAACAATATGACCATATCCATTGCGTTTCTCTCGATCATCTCGGAAAACTGCTTGTCACCTCCGATGGCACCCGGGAGAAATTTATGGATTCTCAGGTTCGTGGCGTCTTCAATGCGGCGTCCGGTAGTTCCTGTTGCGTATATATCATGGCGGGAAAGAATGCCCTTGTAAGCAATTGCGAAATCTTCCATAAGGGTTTTTTTGCTGTTATGTGCGATCATTCCAATGTTCATGTGACTCTCCTTAATTAAAAAGAAACAGGAAGATATAGCTTAAAGTTATTATAATTATAGCAAAATACCCAAAAAAGTACAATAAGTTTATAAAAATTTGTTATTTTTAGCTATGACGTGTGACCGAATGCCTGAATTGTCTGCAAATACCGGGAAAATCAGGGGTCCGGCCACCTCTCCCGGGTTCGTTTTCGTTATCCTGGTTTTCGTCTTTGCGAGAAAAAAATAGCGAGAAGTGAATTGAAGTTCGGCCGGGCTGCACGTTGACATCGCATTCGGCATCCGGCATTCATCTTCGTGAGAAAAACATTGTATATCCGACCGAGAGATCAGAAAATGCGACAGCATTTTTTAAGCTCGCAGAGGAGGATATACGTTTTTCGATGAAGATGATGCAGGTGCCGGATCCTGGCCTTCAGGCAGCCCGTCTGAGAACCCCCGCGTACAGACTACAGTATCAGATTGACACTTTCCTTTGACATATAAGCGTTTAACCTGGTACGGAGGACAGAATAAGTCTCAGAGATCTGGGCGGGATCATCGTGCATGATGACCGCCGCGATCTCTCCCGCTTTCGCGAGTACATCTCTGTCCCGCAGCAGGTCCGCGACATCAAAGAGCGCATCGCCGCTCTGACGGATCCCGAGAAGATCTCCCGGTCCTCTAAGCTCAAAATCCTTTTCAGCGATCTCGAAGCCGTCATTGCTCCGGTTCAGGATATCAAGCCTCTGCCGGATATCCGCGCTCTCCTGACCGGACATGAAAATGGCGTAGGACTGTGCGTCACCGCGGCCTACACGTCCTCTCAGCTGGTGAAGAGCCGCAAGTCCGAATCGCTCTGCATTTTCTATCATGATGACGGTCGCGTTCGGGACGTCCACACCGACCTCCACCACGGTCGTCGAGACCAGGATCTGGATTTTGCGGTCGGCGAAGTCCTCCATGATCTTATTCTTTTCAGCCGGTTTCATGCGGCCGTGAAGCATCGCTATTCCGTATTCCGGAAATTCCTTTTTCAGGTTCTTCGTATAATCGATGACGTTCTCCACATCGAGTCCTTCACTCGCCTCGATCATGGGGCAAATGATATAGGCCTGATGTCCCGCGTCCACTTCCCTCTTAATGAACCGCATGGCCTTATCGCGCCAGCTGTTGTCCACAACACAGTTCTTTATGGGCAGCCTGCGGGCGGGCAGCTCGTCGATGATCGAGATATCGAGGTCACCGTAATAAATAACACCGAGCGTGCGCGGGATCGGCGTCGCCGACATGACCATCCGATGCGGCGGAGAAATTCCGCCGGCAAGTGCTTTTCTCTGGTCAACACCGAATCTGTGCTGTTCATCCGTGATGACAAGGGCAAGATCGCTGTATTCCACGGCTTCCTGTATCAGGGCATGCGTGCCTATGATGATGTTGGCTTCTCCTGCCCTGATCTTCTGCTGGACCTCGCGCTTTTCCTTCGCTTTAAGAGAACCGGTGAGAAGGATCGGCCGGAGTTTTTCATTGCCGGAACTTTGGCACATTTTCTCGAATTTTTCGAAATGCTGCCTTGCGAGGACCTCTGTCGGAGCCATCAGAGCGCTCTGATAGCCGTTTTCCGCGCACATGACCATTGCCAGAAAAGCGATGATCGTCTTTCCGGATCCTACATCGCCCTGCACGAGCCTTGACATGAGCTTCTTTCCCGCGAGATCGTCTTCGATTTCCTGCCAGACACGCATCTGAGCTCCTGTGAGGCGGTAGGGCAGGCTGTCAATAATATCCTCTGTCGCCCAACAGCGTTTCATCGGATGTCCGTTGGGAATATCTCCTTCGGCATCTTTCATTTTCCTGAGAGCCATGATGAAAAAGAAAAATTCGTCGAACGCAATCCTTTTTCTTGCCGCGAATAGATCCTTCTCGTTCCCGGGGAAGTGGACTGTGCGAGCTGCGAGCGATTCGTCCGTGAGATCGTTCATCCTGCAGATCTGCTCCGGCAGATACTCGGCCTCCGGTCCGATCAGTTCAAATGCAGCTTTCACCGCTTTGGAGACTGCATTGTTCGAAAGTCCTTTTGTGAGCCCGTAGACAGGGTTCAGAGTTTCAAGCTTCTCGCTGTACCGGGCCGGAGTAAAGATTTCCGGGTGTTCCATGATTTTCACGCCGCCCTTTTGGGATACGGTTCCTCGGAACACATAGACGGCACCCCGTTTCAGCACAGTTCTTATGTAGGGAGCATTATACCAGGTGAGCCTTATCCTGCCCGTCGGGTCATCGATCTCTGTGGTTGAGATCGTGACGCGCCCGGTCGGCCGCACAACAACGGCTTTCGCTATCGTTCCCAAAACGGCGCATTTGGCCCCGACTATGACGTTGCCCGCGGAGCAGGGAGGCATATAGGCGTCATAATGGACCGGGTAATACCGGATGAGGTCCTCACAGGTGAAGACGCCCAGTTTATTGAACAGTTTTTCGGTCTTTGGTCCGATCCCCTTGATTTTTGTCAGTTCCATATAGTTTTCCTGAAAATGATATAAGGGGCTTTCGCAAAACGCGTAAGCCCCGTGATAGTTAAGTGTCGAATTATCCGTACGATGACTCTTCTTTAGGTCAATGAGAATGCGAAATCCCAGTGCAGGGTCGCAAGCCTTTTTTATTCGACTGAGAGTACGATATAGTAAATCGGCTGTCCGCCTGGGTTCTCCTCAACGTCAAGGTCCGGATACTTGTTCCGAATGATCTCGGCAAGCTCCTCGCAGGCTTCCTCCTCATAGTCTTTTCCGAAATAGAGAGAAATCAGCTCGGAGTCCTCATCGACCAGTTTGTCAAGCATGTCCATGACAACGCTCGGAACGTCTTCGCCGACTGCCAGAATACCGTCATCACCGATGCCCATGATGTCGCCGGACGTGATCTCGATCCCGTCGATCTTTGTGTCGCGGACAGCGTAAGTGACCTCGCCGGATTTGACATTTGCAATCTCTTCCGTCATGCACTCGACATTCTCCTCCGGTGATCTCTCCGGAACGAAGTTCACGACAGCCGTAATACCCTGCGGAATTGTCTTAGTCGGTATTACATATACGCTGCAGTCTTCCACGAGATCCCGTGCCTGATTGGCTGCAAGGATGACATTCTTGTTGTTCGGGAGAATAAATACATTCTCCGCATGTGCCTTCTCGATGGCCGCGAGCATGTCCTCCGTGCTCGGATTCATGGTCTGTCCGCCCTCGATGAGAACATCTACGCCGAGCTCTCTGAATACTTCCGAGAGACCGTCACCGATCGTGACAGAGATAAAAGCATTCTCCTTGCGCGGAGCCTCTTTGGCCGATTTTTCGGCCTCCTCTCTGGCCTGCATCTCAGCTTCCCGGGCAGCGGCGACGACACTTGCTTTGAACAGCTTCTCCTGATGTTCTTCACGCATGTTGTCGACTTTCATGCGGGTCAGCTGGCCGTACTCGAGACCTTTTTCAAATGCCTGTCCCGGATGATTCGTGTGCACGTGCACTTTGACCATACCGTCGCCGACGACGAACACGAGACTGTCACCGAGACCGAGGAGATAGGATTTCATATTTTCCTCCTCTTCCTCTGTGAAGGCATCTTCATTATCGAGTTTTACAATAAACTCCGTACAGTAGCCGAATTCGATGTGATCCGTGCTGATCGGCTGCGGAGCGATATTTACATGTGTCTCCGGAGCTTCGAAATAAAGATCGATCTCGAGTCCGTTGAAGGCATCGAGTGCTCCGTGGAGAACGACCATGAGTCCCTGACCGCCGGAGTCGACGACTCCCGCTTCCTTTAGGACCGGGAGAAGGTCGGGCGTTCTCGCCAGAGCCTCATCGCCGGCCTGTACACATGCGGTGAGCATATCTCCGAGTTCTTCTTTGTTCTCATAGTCGACTGCTGCCTGGGCTACAGCCTTGGCTACAGTGAGGATCGTGCCCTCCTTCGGCTTCATGACAGCCTTGTAGGCTGTCTCGACAGCTTTCTGGAATGAATCGGCGATCATATTTCCGTCGATTTCCTTCGAATCTCTGATGGCTTTTGTGAAGCCTCTGAGGAGCTGCGAGAGAATGACGCCGGAGTTGCCGCGCGCGCCGCGCAGTGAACCGGATGAGATGGCCTTTGCGATCTGATCTATATCGGCATCAGGGAGAGCGCTGACTTCATTGGCAGCGGACATGATCGTCAGGGTCATGTTCGTGCCGGTGTCTCCGTCGGGAACCGGGAAGACATTCAGCTCGTTGATCCACTCTTTTTTGATTTCAAGATTCTTGGCACCCGCAAGGAAACACTTGCGCAGCAGCGAAGCATCAATTGTATTCACACTCATGTTAATCTACCTCTTCCCCCTTCATTCAATCGATTACGCGTATACCCTCAACGAGGATTTCAACGTTTTCTACCTTCATGCCGGTAAATTGCTCGAGCTTGTACTTTAACGCTTCGACGAGATTCTCAGTGATAGTCGGGATGCTGACACCGTAAGAGACGATGCAGTGGATAACAAGTGAAATCTTATTCTCTTCGATTTTAACGTTAATTCCGTATTTCAGGCTGTCCTTCTTGAGCAGATGGAACAGACCGTCTTTTACACTGTAGGCTGCCATACCGACGATTCCGAAGCAGCCGACTGCGACGGAACCTGCGTAGGTTGCTATTACATCTGAGCTTATCGTGATCTGTCCATACTCAGAATTCAGGCGTCCTTTCATAAATGACCTCCATTGTATTCGCGGATTAAATATCCCTTTCCTGAACAGTTTTTCAGACTATTATCACTGGTATTATATACGCTTTGCTGTAAAAAAGAAAGATGTAAATAAAACTGCCTCACTTGTGCAGTGAGGCAGCCTCGTGTGAACATCGGACATAATGGTCCGAAGGTCTTCATTATGCAGGTCTTTTTTCAGATGCGAAGATCGGCTCGAAGAAACGCCGCATCCCTCTGATCCACAACATTGTCCTTATTCATATCAGCGATATACATTTCGGCCGGAGTAAGGGCTTCTTTATTTCCCAGCATGCGCATAAGAAGGTCATAATCAGCCCGATTCGTCTGGCCATCGAAATTAATGTCTCCCGCCTTGTAGTAGATGCATGGAAGTTTTATGCCGGATGTAACAGTCGTTGTAGCCATGAAGGATGCAAATGAAGATACATTCCTCACATCGTACAGATTCATCAGGAGAAGGTCCTTGCCGCTGTTCCATAATGAGAGACTGTTTACATTGCTGACATTTTTCGATCCCGTAATATGCAGTCCGTTGCCAAGTCCGCAGAGGATTTTTGTGCCGGTCAGGAGGAGTCCGTTAATGTTGGATGCATAGATCCCGGTCTGTCTTGACTTGAGGACCTCACTCTGCTTGATGATGAGGTTGTTCAGTGTGTTGGCATATATCCCCGTGGTGGCGCCGCTTATATAATCCGTCGAGAGCTTGCAGTTGTCCGAGCAGCTGTTCAGATAGATTCCGTATGAGCGGGATGAACCGGATGAGCTCAGGAATATCTTATTTTTCCATGTCGTGAGCATGACACCGGACAGGGCTCGTATTGCCGCGTAATCCGCGTTTCCGCCCACTTTTCCGACTCCGTCATAGAAAAGATTCTGCATGACATCCGCTTTCATCCTGTATCCCGACGTGCGGTAATTCTGTCCGTTCACGTACAGCACTACACCGTCCGTCTGAATATTTCCGAAGGTGTTGTTCATGACCAGAACATTGCTGTTATCCCTGATCTCGATTGCGGCATAAGGCTGTGTGCCGCTGAACTTCTTTCCGTTAATTGTGTTGTCGATAATATACGCAGCCCCGTTCTTTAAGGCATAAAGGTTTACTCCCTGGAGGAAGCAGTTCACGCCCGACGCGGTATTCTCCTTGCACACAAAATCACGGAAGTTTCTGGCGTTGATGCATATGTACGGTATATCGCGGAAAGTACATCCCACGATTTTGTAGCTGTCGGCATAGATGCCGTTGTAGACATGGTGAGTGCCTACGCCCGATACTACGTTCTGGAACGTGCAGTTCGTTACCAGAACGTTCGACATCCCCAGATTCTCGACCGGCTTTGCGTTCGATGCCGAATCGCCCGCTGACAGATAATCTGTGTGCAGTGCTTCCTTGTAGGCAAAGGAATCATTGGATGTCTTTGAGCCATTGGCGTAATACGATGAGTCTTGGCCCTGATATTTATAGTGGTTGACGAAATTCACGTTGTTGATCGTCAGATTCCTGCATCCGTCAAAATTCACACTGTGAATGGCGGTGTCGTTGCCGATCGTTGTATTCTCTATCGTGATATTTTCGCCGTGACGGAAGACAATCTCCATCTCACTGTACTTGTTTTTGTATACGTCAGTGGATTTTACACCTCCGTTCCACTCTCCGCCGGATATCTTCACGTTTTTGATCTGATTATATCCGCCGACTTTACATTTCTCAGAATGAACAATATTTCCGTTCGGATCCAGGTAAACTCCGAGAAGCATGAGCTTAGATGGGTCATCCCGGTACATCACAGCTCCATCGGCCAGATGAAGCCAGATGTTAGAAAATATGAACAGCGAATCCCGAAGGTGGTATGTTCCTTTGGGAACAAAGACTTCTATCATCTGCTGGAAGTACTGCCCTGCCCTGCCGGCCTCGTACAGAGCCTGCCTGAGTGTCCCCTCGTCAGCTGTGCCGTCATTGCCGTTTGCTTTGAAATCAGTAACGACATTATAGAATGTCTTTAATGTGGTCGCCCCGACAATACTTTCGTCTAAGGAAACGAGGTCTGCCTCGACGCCCGCGGCCTGTTCGTTCAGTTGAATATCACAGGTCTCTGCGTCCGCCGGGATATCTTCCGTGACTACGGGAAGCAGATCTGTCTCGCTGTTTGAATCTTCAGCTTTGTCAGTTGTTGTGTCAGTTGATTCGGTCGGAACTTTATCGCCGTCCACTTCGATATCACAGGATGATTTGGTCGTGCCAGAATAACCGTCAATTTCATAAGGTTCAGTCACCTCGTTGAAATCAGTTAATACTGTATTATCTGTTGCAACACATTCGTCGGATGAAGTATCATCTGAAGTCTCGGACCGTTCGTCCGTGGACTGATCGGATCCATCCCCGTCCCGGGCATCGCTCGCATCGCTGTCCGCCTTTTCCCGGTCGGATTCCGTATTACTCTCGCTACAAAGAAGTTCGTCCATTGTTATTACGAATATGTCATCTTTCTCCTCATTTTCATCCTGCTCTTGTGTGTCAGAAAATGAGTAATTCTCCTCTATTGCGGAAACGCTCTCAGAAGATACTTCATTGGCAGTAGAGACCCCTTCATATTCTCCTTCTGCCACCTGTTCTGAATCCGCGAAAACAGGATTAGCGCTTAATGCGAAAATTGTCCCGCAGATCAGAGTAAACCAAATACACCTTTTAGTAATTGAATCATCATCTCCTTTCATAATTATTTCATCCCCGATATTTGTTTGCGACACGATCCTTATAATAACAGATTTAGTAATCGTTTTGTAACGTTTTTTCGAAAAAATTTAACTTAAATTTAACTAAGATACAATAAATGCACTCTTCATAGCGGAATAGGCGACAGCACGCAAAATTATCAGGCCCGGAGGCGATGAAATCGCAGAAAATATTTCTTTATAAATATAATAAAACACTTGAAACGGTTTGGTGGTTTATGATAGAATAACTCTCGTTGCAGGCCATAAGGCCTTATTCTATCGTAAGGAGGTGTTATTGATGGCTGTTTGCTCTGTTTGCGGAAAGGGAGCTCACTTCGGAATTAAAGTGAGCCATTCTCATAGAAGATCTAACCATATGTGGAAATCCAATATCAAGAGAGTAAGAATCATGGAGAACGGTGCTGCAAAGCATGCATATGTATGCACTAGCTGCCTCAGATCCGGCAAGGTAGAGAGAGCCTGATCGCTTTTCTCATTAACTGACAATAAATAACCCCCGCATTCGCGGGGGTTTTTATTATTCATCGCGCAAAACTCGTGACGAGGGTCTTAATACGCGCGCGGCAAGAACGCCGAGGCGTGCCTGATATGCCTTGATTATTCTTCTGTCTCAGGGATCTCATCCTCTACGGATGATGCCTTGCTGCCGCCGGTAAATCTGTTCACGACATCGGGGACAAGGTCGAGAAGCTTGGAGAGACTGTCCTGACCTTTCACATTGACCATCTTTGTCGTACCGTTGGAGATAACAAGGACAGCGCTCGGCGTCATTTTTCCGCCTATGCCGCCGCCGGAGTTCGGGTTCCTGCTGCTCGTCGCCGCGCCTGCCGCAACGCCGAAGCTCACATCGACCAGCGGTACAATGATCGTATCGCCGAGGTGGATCGCTTCACCGACGACCGTCTTGGAAGAAATGAACTGGTCCATTCCCCGGAACAGCGAATCTACATTTGTTCTGAATTCATTATCTGCCATGGTACTAATTCCTCCTTATTATCGTGCCACGCGGCGGCTTATGCCTGTGACAATTCTTTTCGTAAGTGTTTGACATACCGGATCACATATTTTATGTTTTTGTTAAAGTATGTCGATGCCGCAATGTAAATGAGATAGAACAGATAAATCCGTCCGCTTGAAGTTATATCACATTCCAGATGAGATTTTTCAAAATCCGGATTGATATCGAATGTCTTTCCGACCTGGGGAAGGAAAACTGACAGAACGCCCAGTACCCTGCCGGTGATCGAGGGATCGTCAAACCCGAAGTCG
Source organism: Lachnospiraceae bacterium (assembly GCA_017514845.1). GTDB lineage: Bacteria > Bacillota > Clostridia > Lachnospirales > Lachnospiraceae > Chordicoccus. Next base: position 27,271 of record JAFWIM010000112.1, on the reverse strand, counting down.
AGATAACCGGAGAGCTTTCTCGGTCTTATGTGACCGAGCAGATTTCCTGTCTTACCGAAGAGCAGGTGGATCGCGTTCTGTGTCCTGTCGTCGAAAAAGAAATCCGTGATCAGTGTGATCTTTCCGAATATGGTCAGCATCTTGTCGATGACCGCGCCGAAGACGGCGACGACCCTGCCGGGTATTCCGCAGAACATCGTGAAGAATTCCAGGATCTTCATGAAAACAGTGACCAGTATTTCATACATCCTGCCCGGTAAACTCAGAAGCAGTCCCTGTGCTTTCTGGAGCCTGCCAAAAACTCGGCCCGGGAGCGATCTTCTCTTCGCTCCGGCATCTCCTGCCTCTGCGCTTTCTGAATCCGCAAAAGAAGCGTCTGTTTCATTTTCCGTCTCCGCTCCCGTAGATTCACCGGCTTTGATATCCGTCTCCGCTCCGGTAGATTCACCGGCTTTGATATCCGCTTCCGCTCCGGTAGATTCGCCGGCTCCGATATCCGCTTCCGCCCCGGTAGATTCACCGGCTTCGATATCTGTTTCTGCCCCGGTGGATTCACCGGCCATTGTGGCCGATGCGATATCGGGAGTTTCTTCTGTTATGCTTTCGGAATCCGCCTTAAGTATTTCCCCTGCCTGACTGTCGGATTCGACCGAAGACGGTTCGGGTTCCTTTTGTGACTTCTTCCTTTTTCGCTTCGAGAGCCGGTCCCTCAACTTGAAGAGTGAAATGCCGAAGATACGTATATCTTTCGTGAGACCGCCGCCAAACCCGCTCTCCCGTATGCCGTAACCGACATCCACAGAGATCATATGAAGGAGCCATGAGACATTGGCCCCCGCGTTCAGGTCCCATCCGACCTTGTCCGCATGCACCCTGTAGCGAAATGGCACGAACAGAACGAGTAGGATGACAGTCAGGATCAGAAGAAGCAGGACAAGGAGAATTATCCCTATGATTTTCAATATTGTGAGTAAGATCCCCAATATCGTCATGCTGTATTACCTGCCGTAGTTTTATTGCAAAACATTTAAATCGCGGAGATACTGCTGAAGGTCGGCATTGCCGTTCTTTGCGTAACACTCTTCCGCAAGCTTTGTGATCTCACTCAGGGCTTCTTTCCTGCTTCCGAAGATCCCAAGAATTTCGGGGGTCATCTCGCGGATGCGGTCCTGAACAAGGAAATAGGCACTCACAATATCGAGCTGCCCCTCACTTCCCGACGGAAGAGTCAGAAGATAAACGGAAAAGACCGGCTTTTTGTCATTGATCCTTGCGATGATGCTGTCTTTTCTGGTTCGCAGAGTGTCTCCGACGATTAAATTCTCAGACCATTTTAACATAATTTTCTAATCCTAACTACTATAATACGAATTAAAAATCTCTCTGGCGATAGGGACTGCCGTTGTGCTTCCGGCACCTGAATCTTCCGCGATGACCGCGACCACGATATCAGGGTCCTCTACGTTCGAGAAGCCGACGAACCAGGAGTGCGTTCCGGTCTGCCCGTCCTCTCTTCTGTATTCGGCCGATCCGGTCTTGCCGGCTGCGCTGTACCAGTCGGTATATAATCCGCTGCCGGTGCCGTTCGTAACGACTTTTTCCATCAGATTCTTCATCTGGTCGGCTTCTGTTCTGGTCATAAGGGTCTTAAAAGTTTCAGGGTCATTTTTCGATACAACGTTGCCGTCGATGCTTTCCACCCTTTTGACGAAGCGGGGCTTCATCAGTACGCCCTCGTTGGCTATGGCTGAGGCGATGAGCGCCATGTGGTACGGAGTGACGAGCGTGTCCCCCTGACCGAAGGCGGTCTGCATCATGTCAGCATTCCCGTCTGATGCCCTTAGAGAGAAGCTGCTCTTCTTTCCTCCGAGAAGGCAGGGCAGCGTCTGGTTGAACAGCAGCGATTCTGCAGTGGACCGCAGGGCATCCGCGCCGACATCGAGTCCGATCTGGGAGAAGGCGCAGTTGCAGCTGTTGGCGAAGGCTAGCTCAAAGTCCTCATGCCCGTGGGCTGTCTGGTCGAAACAATGTACCGTGTGACCGCTGTTTTCCAGCACGCCCTCGCAGTCGAAGCTGAAATCCGCGAACGTGGCGTTTTTCTGAAAATATGACAGGGCAGTGATGATTTTAAAGGTCGAGCCGGGCGGGTACAGGCCCGATATTGCCCTGTTGACCAGCTGCGAATTCGTGTTGACGCTGATGATGTCGTTCCAGTCAGCCGCTATTGTATTCGGATTGAAATCCGGCTTGCTCACCATGGCGAGTATATCCCCGGTCTTCGGGTCAATGACGACGACTGCGCCCCTGCGCTCTCCGAGCGCGCTGTAGGCAGTGTCCTGCAGAGTGACGGACAGCGTGGTGACGACCGTGTCGCCGGGATTTTTCTGCCCGGTGAACTCGTTCGTAACACGGTCAATAATATTATAGTGGGAGGCCAGAAGGTCGTAGTTGCATACGGACTCGAGGCCTGCCTTGCCGTTGGTATCGTAGCCGACGACGTGGGCAAATTCATTTCCGTACGGATAAGATCTGCTCTCCTTGCCGGACTCGTCTGTATGGGTCTCTGCCAGGATCGTTCCGTCCGCGGCCGTGATTGCTCCGCGAGTCACATACCGGGTCTGTGAATCCTGTCTTTTATTGTAGGGACTGTTCTGGATCGAGTCTCTCTCATAGATGTTAAAATATACCAGATAGCCGATCAGCATGAGAAAGACCAGGACGAAGGCGTAGGAAATGAAGGTGTAGGGCGCGTTGATTCGCCGCCTCATCCTCCGCTCCGACGCTTCCTGTCTCTTGAGTCTCTTTTTATCTTCTTTTGTCAGTTCTCTCCGGGGCGTCTCATAACTCGTAAGACCTTCATCCGTATAGACCGTTTTGTTGATCTCATCGATCCGCCGCCCCCTTCCGGATTGCCGGTCGGGATAAGGCGGCCTTCCGCGCCCGTTGTTCATAATTTTTCTGACGTCTCTGCCGATTTCCTCCTCGGTCAGGGACTCAGAATCAGTATCCCAATCTCTTCCGCTCACGTTCGCGTTCCTCTCCTTCATCTTCGCGCAGGATATACAGTCCCTGAATGATCGCCAGCAAAATGATCGTGCTGAGGACTGAACTTCCTCCGTAACTGACGAGCGGCAGCGTAATACCTGTCATAGGTATGAATTTCGTGACGCCGCCGATCGTAAGGAAGACCTGAAAACCGTATTCCGCTCCTAGTCCCAGAGCGATGAGCTTGTAGAAACGGTTCTCGATCTTAAGTGATATGTTGCAGATCAGCAGAAATGTGTTCATGCATATGAGTATGAGGGCAATTCCGAACACACCTCCGAATTCCTCGCAGATTGCGGAAAAAACAAAGTCTTTCGACGCGACCGGAATCGTCTCCGGGCGGCCGAGAAAAAGTCCTGTGCCGAACCATCCGCCGGCTCCGATGGCAAAAAGGCTCTGGGAGATCTGGTAGCCTGTCGTGTCATAGTTGTAGAACGGATTTCTCCAGGCTTCCACCCTCTGCCGAACGTGGTTAAAGAGAAAATAGGCGCAGACCGACGCGCCCGACCCGCCCAGAAGGCCTGCCAGCGGGTAGACTGCCTTTCCTGTGGCTACGTAGATCACAACAATGTAGGCTATGAAAAAGACCAGAGCTGTGCCAAGGTCGGTCGAGAGGACCAGTATGACTACATGAAGGGCGGCGACCATTGTCGTAATGACGACATCCCGGAAAGGAATCGGATCCTTTTCCGTCAGTTTGGCTGCCATAAAGAATACCAGCGTGATCTTGACGATCTCCGAGAACTGGACAGTGATGCCGCCTATGGAAATTGAAAGCTTAGCGCCTCTGCTGGTCACCGCGAGGGCAAGGACAACGACAAGACTTGCAATGCCGAGGATCGCGTAGAGCCAGGTGAGTTTGTCCAGAAAATGGAGCTTTCGGATGATTACGGGCACAAGGAAAGCCAGGACCGTCGCGCCGGACGCGATCACGTACTGTTTGAGTGCCTCGGCGAGGTCAAGGCGTCCTATGATAACGAAACCTATGGACAGGAGCATCAGCATATTATTGACAAGCAGCATGGATGATTTGGGGTACATCATCCGGTAACCGCTGAGGGTCACAAAGAGATATGCATAGATGCCTCCGAGCATCAGTATATAAAAGAGATTGGCGGTGTGCAGGAAGCACAGCACATATCCCAGCGTGTCAAAGATAAATATGATCACGATCTGTTTTGCTACGAGCGCGTTCTTGGCTTTCTGACCTTTCCTGCTGAAATAAGAAAAATCCAGAAGCACAAAGAGCAGGATAAGGAGGACAAACAGATATTTTGCAAGCTGCGTCACAACACTCGCTGTATTGGCAATAATTGAAGGCAGTTGAATCATGTTTACTCTACTCCGCGATTAAAATGGCCTTTCGTATAGGTGGCGGTGAGGCTTCCCGACGGACAGCTGCTGTCTGCGCTTCCGAACGCGCGCAGAACTTCCTCCGACTCGCCGTAAGTCTCTGTCGTAAGAGAGATACGCATATCGGTATAGCCGGCGGTCATTAAGTATTGAAGCTCGCTTTTGAGCGATAGTACTTCGCTGTTATAGACAGTATTATAGCAGAAAACACAGTCTTGTTTTACAGGAAAAACACGTTTTGTGCGGTCCCTCATGTAAATGAGTCCGGCTTTCTTCGTGCATCCCGTCAGATTTTTCCGCATGCACTGCACGGTGACCATGAGAGGAATCCTGCCGTAGACAATGATCTCCGAACCACCGCCGCCCCGAAGCCGCAGTTCCTTTTTGTTCAGCTCATACGGCGCTGTGACGCGGATGAAACCGTTTTCTTCCGCCCACGCAAGAGCTTCGGCGTTCCAGGTGTATACACCGGCATCAAGGACCGTCATATGTGCCCTGCCGAGATTGATCAGGTGGGACGCGGACTCGAAAGAGCGGGCAAGGAATCCTGCGGCACCCTCGCTCTCAAGATCCTCAAGATGTTGATAGAACGCGGGCATACGGCTCTTTCTCTCGATGAACGGAAGCATAATGTACGGTTCGATTCCCCGCCTTTTACAGGCGCTGATCAAAAGGCGGGCTCTTGACATGTAATCATGCGATCTGTCTTCCGCCTCGGTGTGGGTGCCGGATGCTTTTTTGGAGGCATTCGCGGCAATATCTCCCAAATCGTCAGTACCTGCAAGAAGCGCTTCGCTTATATAGATCCTTCTGACAAAACTTTGGGAAACCGCAGCTAAGAACTGCTCGGCGGTCTCGACGGAGACAGAGAAATTCATTTCTGCCGGCTCCGCGCTCTCATGATGAGCTGCGGTCAGACTGTGGTCTGCATGGGGAGCAGGTCTCATCGAGGCGGCAAGGATCTCATTCCTGACAGCAGAGAGTGCCTGTCTTCGAAAAGCGTTCAATGCTCCCATCGGAACAAATGAATCTTCATCCGTATATACATCGAGATCACTGAATATGAAATCGGTTCCTCCGGTCTTTTGTATCTGCGAGGCAATGCGGTCTTTTCCGAGAGGCCTCGTCACGGCCTCATGCACTGTCTCCCCCTGCTCAGTGAGCAATATTTTCGGGATCCGCCCGTCATCGACTGTTTCCAGGGTCATTGTCAGCGGCTGCCCTTTGGAGACATACAGGGAGCCGCGGAGCGGGATCTTTTTTTCATTTGCAACATACAGATCATGCATGCGCTCGTACAGGGCACTTCTTTCCTGCTCCTCCGCGGGAGTCAGCGTTCGGCGGGAAAAAGCCATCATATCCCTGCCGTTATGTCTCGTGAGGTAACCGTCTGTGAAGCCATCCCTGTTGAAAAGAGTCATGAGAAGTGCCCTGTCAGCCGCGCTGACCCGGTACGCTTCCCTGCCGGAATTCATGTAGAGATCCAGGTACTTTCTGTAAATGCTGACTACGCCGGCAGCGTACTCCGGCTGTTTCATTCTGCCCTCGATCTTCAGTGATACGACGCCGTGCTCGATCATGTCCGGCAGAAGGTCGAGTGTGCACAGATCTTTGGGGCTCAGCAGCTCGGCTTTTACGCCCAAAGCCTCGTATTTGAGGCGGCACGGCTGGGCACATCTGCCTCTGTTGCCGCTCCTTCCGCCGATCAGGCTCGAGGCCAGGCACATTCCGCTCATGCACACGCACAGAGCGCCGTGTACGAAAGCTTCCACTTCGAGGCCGCTCTCCCCGCCAATCGTTTTGAGCTCATCGAGCGACATTTCTCTGGCAGGTACGACGCGCGTGACTCCGTATTTTTTAAGAAGACCGGCGCTCTCCGGCCCGGTTACGGTCATCTGTGTGCTGGCGTGCAGGGGAAGATCCGGAAAGAATCTGTGCAGGCACCTCAATACTCCGAAATCCTGTACGAGGACAGCGTCAATGCCGCGTGTGTAATAAGGGAGGATATAATCATACAGCTCCTCCATCTCACTGTCCTTCAGCAGTGTGTTGACAGTCATGTATACTTTTACGCCCCTAAGGTGCGCATAGTCGATCGCGGAAAGGAGATCATCCTCGGCGGGATTGTCGGCATAAGCCCTCGCTCCGAACCTGCTGCCTCCGATATATACTGCGTCTGCCCCTGCCGCGATGACGGCCATGAGGCCGGTGACAGAGCCTGCCGGGGCCAGGAGCTCGATATTTTTGTTCTGTGTCATAAAATCCTCTTAATTAACGGAAAAGGGCTGCCGCAGTGAAACGACGCCCCTTCTCTTAATTATCATAGTATTGCGGAATGCCTTATCAGCGTTTTCCGGTCCGCTTTCCCTCGGCGGGAGCGGTGAGATCATCAAGGGTCATGGAGAGCTCCACGATCTGCTGCTTTAGATCATAGATCTCACGATCCTTGTTCTGAAGGTCTTCGTCCAGAAGCTCGGCCTGGCGCTTGGCCTTGAAATAGTCATCAGCGATATTGAGAGCGAGCAGCTGAGCTTTCATGTCGGATGTCATGCGCTTCCAGCCCTTGATCTCCTCGAGTTCGCTGTTTTTGTGGTTCAGATATGATGCGACTCTCTGAAGATACTCTTCGCTTTCGTATCCTGTGAGCCGGGTAACTTTTCCTCCGATGACAACGGTCGCCGTATTCTTAGCTGACATAACGGGGCCTCCATTCTCTTAATGAATTATTCTTTTATTATACTGTTTTTCGCCTAAATATCAAGTGCCATCATGTGCCGTGCCGTTTTCGGCACGGCACGCATGTGTTATCAGGCAGCTCCGGCAGGATCCTGATACTTCCTTACAGCCTGCCTTAGCGTTTGCGGAGCTTCGCCATGAGGTCCGCATAGAGCGTGAAGATCATCTCCCGGCTCAGCGGTTCCCCGGTGACAAGCAGGAAGCCTCCGTAGACCGCAAAGAAGAGGACAGCCGAGATCAGCAGCGTGACAAAACTGCCGAGAGAGAGCCTCAGCACCCAGAAAGACGCAAAGGACGCGAGGATGATGCCTGCGATGATCTTATGATACTGAATGGCTCGGAATGACGGCGCAACCTCATTCTTCAGCGCTGTATACTGGATGATCAGCACGACCATCTCAGCCGCCAGCGTTCCGATTGCTGCCCCCGCGGAGGCCATTTTCGGTATGAGGATCGCATTCAGGATGATATCCGTCACAGCCCCGCCGATCTCGGACCAAAGGACAACGATTTCTTTCCCCATGGGGACCAGCATTTGTATCCCCGTGATGTTGGTTATACCGACAAAGAGAAGTGTTGGCATGATGATGCGCATCGGAGTGACAGCGCCCTCGTAGGCTGAGTTCGATAGGAAGTAGATGCCCTGACGGGCAAATATGACAAAGTAGATCATCAGCGGACAGGCGATGAGAAAAACGAAATTCATCGCTTTTCTGCTGATCCGTCGGAACTCTTCTATCTCCCCGTGTTCAATATAGTAAGAAGCTCTCGGCAGCAGGACCGTCCCGAGCGAAGTAACGATCGAGATGAGGATGGATTTTATCCGAACGCTCGCGTTATAGTAGCCTACATCCGTATTTGTCGTCATGAAACCGAGCATGACCGTGTCGAGATGCGTATAGATCGTGGAGGCGCATGCCATGGCGAAAAAGATGGCGACCGGCTTCAGATGGCGCTTTAGGTCGTACCCTCCCACGGGCCTCATATCGATGTATTTATGTACATTGAAGAAATTGAGGATGTTGGATGCGGATGCCGCTAGGATCGTGATCCCACCGTAGAGCACGTAATCCTTCTGTTCATGGATCGTCATGAACATGGCAAAAAGTGCGATGAACTTGAAAATGATCGAACGCACGGTGATATACGTGTACTGCTCCAGCGCTTTGTAGATCCACTCCATACCGATCGAGGTGAGTATGATATTCAGACTCACTAGGAGGTAAAGCGGTCGATCATCCTGCAGCTTCGGAACTGTCAGGAGCGCTGCGAAAAGCACAGCGTATGTGACAGCGCACGTGATCAGATTGATCATGAGCAGCTCGTGCGATGTGCGGGTGAGTTTTTCGCGGTCGTCACGCACCTGAGCGCAGACACGGACACCGTACGTGGGAATGCCGAGCTGTGCAAAAATATTGAAGTAAGATATCAGGGAGGTGGCAAATGCGACTCTGCCGGTTCCCGCAGGCAGAAGTATTCCGGATACATGCCGGAACGTGATCAGCGGGAAAATAAAGGAGGACATCGTCAGGATGGCGTTCATGACAAAGTTCACCCTGATCGAGGCTGCTTTCTTTGTCTGTCCTGCTGCCATGCGTTCGTCCTCCTTCCTTCAATCTCACAGGGAAATGCGCGCGTCTTTGATAAGTGCCTCTATTTTACTGTAATCAGCCGAAAAATCAATAGTCTCACCTTTCATGCACTCTCTCATCTTGCTTCCCGCGGTCGGATCTTCCCTGAACCTTGCGATTTTGTCCGCAATTTCTTTCGGGTCGCAAGAAGTGAGCATGCCGTTCACATTATCGGTGATCTGCTCCCTGATGCAGGGCATATCGGCAGCAAGTATGGGGACCTGCAGCGCTCTGGCTTCGATCAGCGTGACCGGGTATCCTTCGAACCTGGACGTGAGCGCGAAGAGATCGCAGGCCTTGAGATACGGGTAGGGATTCCGGCGGATGCCAAGAAGAAAAAAGCAGTCACAGAGTCCCTTTGCGCGGATCATCATGCGAAGTTTCTTTTTTTCGGTGCCGTCACCGATAACATACCACCGGAACGGAATCCCACGTTCTTTCAGTATCTCTGCTGCTCTGATCGCGATATCGATTCCTTTCTGGTGCTCCAGCCTGGCGATGGTGAGGATCCTGAAATCACCGGTAAAGTCGGATATGTCAGCCCGCTCAGAGGCGCGTTTTCTGATCTCTTCCACGTCAATGAAATTGTGCAGGACCTCCATCTTGTCGCGCTTGTCCGGAAACATCGATGAGAGCCTTTCATAGACAGCGTCCGACACGCAGTAGAATCTGTCATACCTGTCGAGATACGAGACCACGTATTCCAGCCAGTGGATGCTCGCATCGTGAAAAAGCAGGGCCTTTTTCGCGGCTTTTACACGGACTGCGGTGTAGGCGGTCGGAAATTTGCCGTAACCGTGAAATTCGACAGCAAGGTCATACGTTCCCGGCAGCGGTCGGGTCTTCGAGATGAGGAAGGGTGTGAATCTTTTTTTTCCGATGCAGATTTTGAAGACTTTGCAAATGCACTTGACCGGGAATGCGAACGGTCTCCCATCGATGATCCGTCCCATCATGCGGTCCAGAAAAATACTGTCTTTCATGGGAATCGTGACGACCCGCACACCGTCCGGAACTCTGTCCATCAGGGGTCCTCTTTTCTGCGACAGAAGAAGGGTCACCCGGTGACCCTCTGTAAGAAGCTTTTTCATGAATGCGATTTGGGCGATTTCCGTGCCGCCCATATCCATCCTCACACCGGAAACAAGAATATTTGCCATATAGGTCTCCTTTATGATTCGTCGCATACAGAGTCCGGCGGACAAATCTGTTAAGTAAAAATGGAATGACCGCGCAGCAGTCATTCCACATTTAAGTCTCGTTCATTCTACGATAACGGTCAGCCTGGCTCTGTTCGATCTGTTTCCTGCGGAATCATAGCAGAAATATGTGAGTTCGTACGTGCCGGGGATCTTTGAGTCAAAGTCACCGAGGCCATCGACGGAGATATCTCTGTAGAGTCTGTCCCTCTCGTCCGCGTCATCCTCAATGCGCTCGACATAGGACAGCGCATTGAAACTGTCACCGGCTTTGATCTTGATTCCGTAAGAGGACAGATATAGTTTCGGAGCTGTCTCAGAGAGTTCGGCGATCGCATCCTCCGCAGCCTTTTTGTTGACGGATGCCAGATAAGAAATATCTGTCGGATCTTCCGGAACAAGTTCACCGGAGTTATCTGTCTCCGTCGGCAGGCTGTCTGAGTGGTAGATTTCACCCTCCTCGTTGATTGCCATGCTGACTGCCGCCTGACTTTCTTCGACAGATCTGCTGTCCGTGTACTCACTTTCTTCTTCTGTTGCTGCTTCTTCTTTTTCAGACTCGGTCAAAGACTCGGTAACAGAGGCTGTTTCAGTGGTGCCTGCAGCCGGCGTTCCGGTCAGCAGATTGGTGAGGTTCGAAGAATACCTGCGTATGATAATAAAAACCGCAGCGACGGCAAGGAGCGCAACGAGCAGCGCGATAATGACAGCGATACGGCCGCCGCCCCTGTTCTCTTCCTGATATCCTTTGTACAGAGGATCCGGAGATTTTGCATATCGCGATTCGCGTGCCGGCTGAGATAATTGTACCGATTCTTCATTAGAAGTAGAAGAATCGTAGGCTGTCTCTGTCGGCGGAATCTCGAAAGCGGTCTCTGCCACCGGAGATGCGGGAGGTATTTCTTCCCGCGGTGTCTCATAGTATGTGTTCGTCGGGGCCTCGTAAGATGATGGGGCTTTCGGAGCCTCGTAAGATGCCGCGGCTTTCGGAGCTTCGTACGATGTCGTGCTTGCCGGAGCTTCATGAGATGCTTCCGTCTGCCGGACCCTGTCTGCCTGCGCAATCTTTGCCAGAGCTTTTTTCAGAGCTGCCTCAGAGGGCATTGACCTCACTGCGGGAGAAAGCTTTGAATAGCGCACCGAATGCCCTGAGCGCACGCTCGTGAAAGTCTGATCGAGGTCGAATATGTAGAGACTTTCCGCAAGTGCCCGGGCGAGGGCATTTTCTCTCCTCAGCTTCTGCTGTCTGAGCTGCTCTTCGCGGAGTCTTAACTGTTCCTCCTTAAGTCTCTGCTGTCTGAGCTGCTCTTCACGGCGCCTTTGCTGTTCCTCTTTGAGCTGCTGCTGTCGTTGCTGTTCATTAATTAACTGCTGCCGGCGGTCTTCTTCTGCTCTTTTTCTTCTCTCCTCGGCAATTCTCTGTTTTCTTAACTGTTCCTCTCTGACATCAGGCTGTGCGTCAAGGGCCTGATCGAGGTCGGAAAATAAGTCATCACCCGGTGTTTTCCGGACAGAATTCGCGGGTCGTATTTCTGACGCAAAAACATCCTCGATCTCGGCCGGATCTCTGGTCGGTGAGGCTTGGTCGGAATTCTCCCCGTTTATATAGGCGCTCAGTTTACTGCTGAGATCACTAATCATAAAGCGATCGTTTGGATCGTTTGACATGATTACCTCCAAAAGTACTGAATCAGTGTGTCGTAAATAATGTGTGACAATAATTGGGTCTATACACTATTCTACCATAAATTGTCAATAATTAAAGCGCTGTTTTAGCTGTATGTCCGGTCAAACTGCTGTTTTGACAGCTTCTTTGAGGAAATATCCGTCTCTGACCTGTCTTTGCAGAGGCTTGAGATTTGATATGTATGACATATACTCCTCGTCGGTGACACTCCTTAGCCGTTCCGGTATCTCTTCGAGGGAGGATACCGTGAAGCCGATCTTATTATCCTTTACTAACCCGGCCAGAGCGGCTTCACTCCAGATAATGACAGGTATTCCGGCAGAAATGTACAAAGAGACCTTGTGCGGATTGTTGAACCTCATATAGTTCCCCATATTGCCCGCGCAGGTATTGGACACAGGACCGTCCCAGACAAGACCAAAGGATGAATCCAGCATACCGGGCAGAATGTCCGCGTCGAATGAACCGTGATATGTCACATTGTTCCCCAGGAGACCCTCATCGAAATTGACTCCGAAGAGGTTCAGGGGGATATCTTCCGGCAGAAGATCGATGAGACCTTTTATATATCCGCTCTTTTCCGGGGAGAGATTTCCGGCTACACATATGCTCCTCGGAACGGCATTTGCAGCAGATTCTAACGGTGCTTTCGCGACCAGATAATCGAAGAGACCGAGAGATATGAGCTTCCTTCGATCGACATTACAGTCACTCACAAGGAAATCGGCCATACGGCTGTTGTGAACGATGATCCTGTCCGCGGCGGAAAGCATTTCTCTGTCGCGAAAAGCAAGGTCCGGATTTTCCGGGAACGCGTGACGGATCATCTCGAGGTCATGCACCAGGAAAACAAGCCGAAGTTTTCTGAGCGTTCTGACCCTCCGAAGCAGATCAACATAATCTCTCTTCATTCTGTACATCGGATACTGAATAAAAAGGACAGAACCAAAAGGAAGAGTGAGAAGCCTTGCCAGCTGCCCTCCGTGCCTGAGCTTTCTTGCTATGCCCCTGGCGCTGCCTGCGCTGTACACCGGCAGCGGCGTGATACCGAGCTGCATAAAAATGACTTCCGCGTCCCGGACAGCCTTGCTGCCGGCATGATTGGCTGCTGCTTCGTCACGATGGAGAAAATAAAGCCTGTGCTCCAAAATGATCCTCCCGTACAATAGTGATCAGCCTCGAATGAGCTGTTTGATCCGATTCTTCTTCTGTAAAAAGTCTGCGTATGCCAGGGCGGTATTGAATGCGGGGGTGAGTCGGCCGTATCTGAGGCTCTCCATCATTTTCATGTAGCAGATATTTTCGTCGACCGAAACGATGGACAGACTGCCCCTGCGGCAGTGGGCGAACAGTTTTCCGAGTTTCTGTTCCCTGAGAAAAGACCGTATCTCCTCGAAGGCGGCTTTTTTTTCATCGCCGCAGGAGGCGCCGATCACTATGCTCCTAAGGATAATGTCGATCACTTTCATGCCGGCTGTCTCCCGCAGCTCATCCGGCAGCTCTTCCATCATATTGATGAGCTTTCCGGCCGATGCGAGACGTTTTGTGACGCCCTTAAGATCCTGCCTGCTCGAGACAGTTGATTCGCCCGGCCTGTAATAATAGACTGCCTCGTCAGCGCAGCGGATCAGTCCGGCGCGGAGGACGGATTTCATTGTGAAAATGAGATCCTCGCCGATAGCGAGATCCGTATCAAAATAAATGCCGTTATCCACGAGGAACTGCCTGCGGAAAGCTTTGGCGAACACACAGTAAGTGACAATCGGCTGCCATGTAAGCTTCAGAGCGCTGAAGAAGGCGGGGGCGTCGAGCATAGCCCGCAGATACGTAAGGGTATCGGGATCCGAGACCCGACCGCTCATGCGCTTTGGTTTATTTCTCAGATAATTGGCGGTCACAATATCGGGCAGATCCACACAGGTCTCTTCAAAGGCGTCAAGTGCTCCGGGAAGAAGGCAGTCGTCGGCGTCGATGAAAATGATGTAATCTCCCTGCGCCTCGCGAAGTCCGATATTTCTTGCAGACGATACGCCGACCGCGTCGGTCACGATCACGCGTATATTGGAATGGCACTCTCTTGCCATGAGACAGATATTCTCGCTCTCGTCATTGGAACCGTTGACGACAAAAATGATTTCGAAATCTGTCACGTCCTGACTGTAAATACTGTCGATACAGTCATTCAGATATTGCTCCGCATTATGGACAGGAATAACAATACTAAATTTCATATGGTCCAAAATCCACTCCTAAAATGTTGTGTTTGCTGCGCTGATCCTCGGGAGGAAGTTTCATATAATCGCCGTACATTGCATGAAGGTACAGTTCGAATTCCGCAAATGCGGGAAACTCCGTATCCTCGAAAGGCATCATAATAAGATTCCGGATATATCTGACCGGAATCTTCTCTTTCATATACCGATAGCTCCCCTCTGCTGTCACCAGGCGGGAGGCACGCTTTTTGTTATATCTTGTGAAAGCGATCATTTTTCTTGCGCGGATGAAATCTGCGGGCAGGATCCGGGATACAACAAAAAGGGCCGCTCGCAGTATCTTTGAGCGTGAGGCACCGTTGTCGTATCCGAGCTTCACAGCAAGCAGGTTTTTCCACAGGTAACGCTCTCTCTCGTGCAGTCTCTCGCAGATATGATTTTTGGGAACGTGGTCAAAGGGGAATATATCGACAAAAATTCCGTTTTGGGCTTTGCTGTTCCTGGCCAGGGCTTCAGTGAAGACCGTTCCCCGGAGTCTTATCTTCGCGAAAGCGTACGTGTAGCCCGGATCAGTCTCCATGGTCTGCAGAAAGAATTTGCTGCTGTCCAGTTCTTTTCGGCATACGCGAACGAAGCGTTCGTAGTTCTGTCTTGTCATGCCGAAATCCATGTCTTCATCCCACGGGATAAAGCCGCCGTGGCGCACTGCCCCCAGCAGAGTGCCGGCGATCATAAAGTAAGAAATGTGATGCTTTGTACATATGCGCTTGATTTCTTCCGCGATCACGAGCTCAAGTTCATGGACACGCGACAGTTCTTTTTCAGTCATACTATACCTCATGTCCGACCTTTGCCACGTTTTATGACGAGAACTATGGCCGGATCTTATGGTACTACCGTATCATGGAACGGTAGACGTCAGTGATTTTTCGGGCGTACTCCCTGTTATCGTAGGATACCGCTTCGGCATAGCCTGCGGCCTTCATTTTATTGCTGTTTTCCGGATCATTGATCGCCTTCATGATGACATCCGCGAGAGCATGGTAATCACCGGCCGGGTAGAGAAGTCCGTTCTCGCCGTCGCGGATGATTTCTGTCGTGCCGCATGCGTCGGCACCGATTACAAGCATCGAAGAAAGCATATTTTCTACAGTGACCCGTCCGAGAGCCTCTGACTTGGAACAGGTCAGACCGATATCGCTGATTCCGCGGATCTGCGTGAGATCGTTCGTGAAATCATGTATGGTCACGTAGCCTATTCTGTGGTTTTCAATATAATCGCGCATTCTGTTGAAATATTTCTTGTCACCAATGTTTCCGCATAAGTGAAGAAATACGGGCGTGTCCGTGTTCTTTGAGACGATGCGGACAGCGCGGATCGCGTCCATCTGCCCTTTGCCCGGCGCTACTCTGCCTACAAGCACGATATTGATTTGCTTGTTCGTGAGGATTTCTCTCTCCGGAAGCTGATACTCACCGGTCTTTATCCCGTCATGGATAACTTCGATCTCCTTCCTGGAAATATTCGCGAATTTATCCCTGACCGACTCGCTCACGGCGATTACTCTGTCCGCGTCATAGAGGAGTTCATACATGAGCGTTTTATTGATAAAGGTCCTGTGGTGGTCTTCCCAGATAAAATCCCTGAGATGACAGATATATGGAATTCCCAGATTTCTTGCGGCCTCCATGCCGGCGCCGGAAAGATAGGAATTGTTATGAACAATATCGATCTTCTCTTTCTTCAGTACCTGCTCGATTGCCTTGACCGAAAGAAAATTCAGCGTGTTGGAGTTCATGACCCTTTTGCCGATATTCTTGACCATTTCTTCCGAGTTCGTCGCAGGCGCGTACGGTACGATCTTATAGCGGATCCCTCTTTTTTCCAGCTCAGTCACAAGACCGCCTTTGGAATTTGTGATAACGAACGGCTCATATTCACTGAAATCCAGCGCGTCCAGAAGATCCAGAAGTGAATTCGCGGCGCCGGAGAGCTTGGACAAGTGAGTAACATAACAGATTTTCATGTTCATCTCCTATAAGGTGCGTATGGATGACCGGGACAGGCCGTACCCCGCATTCTCTCATTTGTAAAAAAAGAGGCCGGAGCCCCTTTCTTTAAGTCATTTTACTATTAGCACAGAAGCATGTGTATTTCTGTCAGCGTCCTTCGGAAATTTCATGTAATCGCCGTATTGCTGAGACAGGACTGCGTCAGCGTTTTCCGGTCCCATCATCCGGCATTCCTCGAAGTCGTAGAGACGTCCTTTTCCGTAATACTCTTTCGGGAACATCTCCCTGAACATATACTGTCCCATGAAGTTGATGCACCAGCTCGATTCACTGTAAGGATATTTTTTGAGGAGTCTGTCAATAGTATTCAGCCAGAAATACATATTTCCGCGTTTTCCCAGATGGAAGAACTTGATAAGGCGAATAAGAGCCTTTTCGTAGTACGGTCTGTTCGGCCTTTTCAGATTGACCTTGTCGAAGGTCGCGACATGATACATGACCCTGGAAGTCAGAAGTCTTGCTTTATGGATCTGTCGCTCAATGAAACGATCCGGCATTCCGTCCAACGGAAAAATGTCGACCCAGACTTCTTCAAGCCTGTCGACCTCACTGCCTGTCCTTTTTACTTTATAACGTTTATCCACTATACGCGAGAAGTAATAATGGTGATTCCTGCTATTCTTGTAAGTTCGTACAGCCATGTAGTCCGGTAGCTCTCTCTTAATGTCAGAGAGGAATCGCTCATATTCACCTCTGGGGATGCCGATATCGATATCATCGTCCCAGGGAATAAATCCTTTGTGACGCACAGCCCCAAGAAGTGTGCCTCCCAGCATATAATACTCAGTGCCTTCTTTCTCCATGAATTCGAGAATTACTTTCATAATATCCCAAATATAATTCTGAAGGTCTGATCTATGTGCATCCTGAATCATGCTGACTCCAATCAATTGCAAAATTCCATCAGTGTGTTATTATCGCATTTATGGATTATTTTGTCAATAAATTATACTACTTATATATCTTAAAGTACACTCGTCACGGTGTCAGGGCATGATATCACTAAATCGGCTTATTCGACCTCCGGCAGAGGGAATCCCAGATGCCGCATTGCCAGAGGGGTGGCTACGCGGCCTCGAGGTGTCCTTGTGATGAATCCGTTCATAAGGAGATATGGTTCGTAGACATCCTCAATGGTACCCGAATCTTCGCCGATCGTAGCGGCCAGTGTGTCAAGTCCGACCGGACCGCCGTCGAATTTTGTGATCATGGTCTCCAGGATCTTTCGGTCAAGCATCTCAAGACCGTACTGGTCCACATCGAGAAGATCAAGGGCGTCTCTGGCGACTTCGCCGGTGATCACACCGTCGTAGCGCACCTGGGCGAAATCTCTGACTCTCTTAAGGAGCCTGTTCGCGAGTCTGGGCGTTCCTCTGGAGCGCTTGGCCAGCTGCTTCGCACCATCATTGTCTATCTCTACGTCCAGCAATTCTGCGGATCTGATGATGATTTCATAGAGCTCTTCGGGAGTGTAATACTCGAGATGGTCTATGACACCGAACCGGTCCCTGAGCGGGGCGGTCAGCATACCCGGTCTTGTCGTTGCTCCGACGAGTGTGAAATGAGGCAGATCTAACCGGATCGACCTGGATGCGGCGCCCTTCCCTATGATGATGTCGATCGCGAAATCTTCCATAGCGGGATACAGGACCTCCTCGACCTGACGGTTCAGCCGGTGGATCTCATCGACGAACAGTATATCACCGGTCTGAAGATTATTGAGGATCGCGGCCATCTCTCCGGGTTTTTCAATAGCCGGGCCGGAGGTGACTTTGAGGTTCGTCCCCATTTCATTTGCAATAATACCGGCAAGTGTCGTCTTGCCGAGACCCGGAGGTCCGTAGAACAGCACATGATCCAGCGTGTCGCCCCTGAATTTGGCGGCATCTATATAGACTTTCAGGTTTGATTTTGTCTTTTCCTGCCCGATGTACTCTTTCAGATAGCGGGGTCTCAGGCTGTGATCGAGACGCACATCTTCCGGTGTCGCGTCTGTATTGATTTTTCGCTTTGTCGGCATAAGATCCTCCTTAGATCAGAACAGTTCTTTCAGGGCGGCTTTAAGAAGATCCTCGACAGAGACAGCGCCTGTCTTCTTTGACGCAGCCTTTACTGCCTTCATTGCCTGCGCGTTCGGATACCCGAGGGCCGTGAGAGCCATGACTGCCTCGGACTCGACGCTGTTTGCCGCCGGCTTTGCGGATCGTTCTTCGGTGTGGGCGGCTTTCAGCTCGAAAGCGTCCTGAAGATCGACCTTGTCCTTTAGTTCGAGGATGATTTTCTGCGCAGTCTTTTTGCCGACGCCCGGGGCTCTGGCAATAGACGCGGCGTCATCGGAGAGCACCGCAAATCGCAGATCGTCCGCGGACAGTCCCGAAAGAATTCCGCAGGCCGCTTTCGGCCCGATTCCGTTGACATTTAGAAGCAGGCGGAACATGGCCAGATCGTCTTTGGACATGAAACCGTAGAGCTGCATCGCGTCTTCTCTGACGGCAAAATGCGTGTAGATCTTGACTTCGTCGCCGATGCTGATACCGGAATCTGTGACGGAGCCCGGAACCGTGATATTGTATCCGATTCCGTTGTTGTCAATGACTATGCTTGTGCCGTCTATATCGGCGACTTCACCTTTAATATATGCGTACATCTGTGTTCTCCTTATTTAGCATGTGCTTCGGGAGATATTCTCGGAATGATCAGGGAATCCGCAAAACCAATCAGAGTTCCCGCAAGAAGGCCGGCGATCATGAGCAGAGGAAGATACCATCTGACCGGAAAGCCCTTTACAATCAGGAACGCGACTGCGGTCTGGGCGATGTTATGGGCGGTGCCGCCCGCGGCACTGACCCCGATGATGCTGAAGATGCCGGTACGTTTCAGGACCGCCATGATAAGAAGACTGAACACTGCGCCGGGAAGACCGTACGTTATACTGAACATGTTTCCGAAAAGGAAACCGATGACGACGACTCTGAGCGCGGAGATAATCACCGCTTCCTTCCATGAGTACAGATATAATACTGCGGCGATCACCAGGTTCGGCAGACCGAGTTTCATGCCCGGCACGGGCATCTGTACAGGGATGATGGCTTCAACATATCCCATCAGAATGGCAAGGGCCATGAAGAGACCGAGATAAGCGGTCCTGGTGGCAGTTCCGCCGCGGTGGGGGGGCATATTTATATCATTCATTCAGAAACATTCTCCGTTACATACTCCTTGTTCAGCGGGCTATGGCATCGGGCGCGTTCGGGTCCTCATCCTCTTCCGCGTTTTCGATGCTGAGGATGATCTTATTGGGCAGACATACGATGCTGCCGCCGTAACTGTTGATTCGCGCTGAGTGTACACAGACCTGATCCGGACAGTCCGCAAACGTCATTTTTACTTCACCGCCGCTTATTTCGCAAATGTTGGTATCGCCGATCTCAATAATCCGGTCATCGGTCAGCGGATATGTCCCGTATATCTCTCCGTCCTTCAAAATGACCAGCCTTGTCTCGTCATAATTCATGGCGGATATTGCGTTGAAAGCCAGCATGCCAAGCGGAATGGCGGCCAATATAGCGATAAGTAGTATGTCTGTTTTTTTAAGCAGTCTCATACGCTGCTACTCCCGGTGATGTGAACAAATTGGGAAAAGCCCCTGTCTGCAGCCAATCTTTGTTTATTATTCCACAATGTAGTATAATTGTCCATGTAAAAATTCCGGTGCCCGTGCTTCTTGGGCCGGGTCTGACCGAGTCTTTTGCGGGGGACAGCTATGATATACAACACATATTACATTGAACTGCCGCATGCTTCTGTGTTCACGGACGGATGGTGCCTCGTTGATATAGAGACGGAGGGGCGGTTCTGGCGCACAAGTAAATTGCTGAGTGCCCGGGCGATCATATACGGAAAACCGCTTGAGGAGCGCGAATGGATCGCGGAGCGTGAGTCAGATGAGTATGACATTTTATCCGAGCTGGCAAAAGTCATCATGCGCTCTGCGTGTATAATGACGTTTAACGGAAACAGCTTCGATCTCCCGCATCTGAGGAAAAAATATCAGGCGTACAGAGCAGCGGATCCGACAAAAGGGAAAGAAACGCTGGATGTCATGCGGGCGCTTATGCCGTACAGGTTCATGTTCGGCCTCGCAAGCCATCATCTTTCGGACTACCTGTCTCTCTTTGGGGAGCGATATGGAATAAGAAATGACGCAGAGGGAGCCATGCTCGCCTCGTCGCTGCTCGATCTTTCCCGTCTGTTTACACTTCCGGACACGTCTATAGAAGCAGGCCTTGATGATAAAGAAGGCGCGGAGAAGAGAATTTTGTGGGCAGAGTGGAGAATGCCGGAAGATATTCCGGTCCCTGTTGATTTCACCGACGAAGTGTTCCGTCTCGTCTCGAGCGGAGACAATGTCAGACTGGAAATTACCTGTGACAGGTCTATGCTGAGGAGATACTATACTGACTTTGAGAACTATGAGTTCCTGCTCGCGGAGGGCTATGCCGCCCACAAGTCGCTGACGGCCTACGTCGCGGCTGACCGGAGGGAAAAGGCAGTGCGCGAGAACTGCTTCTCGCTCATTCCGGTCGATTCGGTCTTTCCGGAAAGGCCGGACCGTCTGAAGAAATACATCCGATCGGTCCTTCGCTATCTGAAAAGGGAAACGTAAAAAAAAGCTGCCGCTTCATTGCGGCAGCTTTAGCTCTATTCGTTATTCCTGATTATTCAGCGTCCGGAACATCAAGGGTCGGAGCATCGATATCTGTGTCCTCATAGACCGGAGCATCAGCTGCGGGAGCGGACTCAAGAGCCTTCATGGAAAGGGAAATCTTATGATCATCGGCGTTGAAATCAACGACCTTTGCCTCGATGACCTGATCGATCTTGAGGACGTCAGCCGGCTTGTCAACATGATCTCTGGAAATCTGAGATACATGAAGGAGAGCGTCAACGCCCGGAAGAAGCTCTACGAATGCACCAAAATCTGTCATACGTGCAACTCTGCCTGTGACGATGCTGCCCTGGCTGAAACGCTCGGAAGCCTCGATCCACGGATTCTGGTCCGGGAACTTGAGGGAAAGAGCAATCTTCTCGCCCTTGATATCCTTGATGAGGACTGTGAGCGGATCACCGTTATGGAAGATCTTGCGCGGATTCTCAACGCGGCCCCAGGACATCTCGGAGATGTGAAGGAGACCGTCTGCGCCGCCAAGGTCTACAAATGCGCCGAAATCTGTAACGTTCTTGACCGTGCCGTCAACAACATCACCCGGCTGAATGCGGGAGAACAGCTCTTTCGCTGCCTCTGCCTTGCGCTCTGCGAGGATCACGCGGCGGTCGCCGATGATTCTGCGTCTGCGCGGATTGAACTCGGAGATGATGAATTCAATCTCCTGTCCTTCGTACTTTGTAAGATCTCTCTCATAAACATCAGATACGAGAGATGCCGGGATAAATACTCTTGTATCCTCTACAGTCACTGTGAGACCGCCCTTGAGGACCTGAGTAACTACAGCTGTGAGGACTTCACGGTTGTTGAAAGCTTCCTCTAATCTCTTGTTGCCCTTCTCGGCAGCAAGTCTCTTATATGTGAGAACGACCTGTCCGTCACCGTCGTTAGTCTTGAGAATCTTGACCTCAAGCTTGTCGCCGGGTGCCAGAACTGTTGTAAGATCCTTATTGTCGTTGCTGTACTCTTCTTTTGTGAGAATGCCATCAGCTTTATAGCCAATGTTCATATAGGCTTCATCCGGTTTGACATCGATGACTGTGCCTTCGACAACCTCTCCATTCCTGATAGTTTTGAAGCTCTGATCCAGCATTTCCTCAAAGCTCTGTTCTTCTGACATATCCAAAGACCTCCTCAATTATAGTATTCGGGGTGGACGCCCCAGCAGTAATACCTACTGAACTATCGGATTGGAAATTAACAGTTACCAAATCATCGAGTTTCTGTATGTAGTAAGTATTCTTACACTGGCTCAGGCAGATATCATATAACTTTTGTGTGTTGGATGAATTCTTTCCACCGATCACAATCATTACATCAGACCTGCGTGCCAGTTCCAATGCTTCCTTCTGCCGCTCTTTGGTTGCGCTGCAGATAGTATTTGTAACTACTACATGATAACCTAATTCTTCAATTATTTCAAGAAATTTTGAAAATTTGTCGTAATTAAAAGTTGTTTGTGAGACGATCCAAATTTTCGTATCCTTCGGAAGATTCAGATTTTCGGCATCGGAGGCGGTTTCTATCACGGTGCAGGGACCCTGTGCCCAGCCGCGAATGCCCACAACTTCAGGGTGTTTCGGGCTTCCGATGATTATGATGTGGTAGCCTTCACGGCTCTTTTCTTCCACGATTTTATGGATTTTACTGACGAACGGACAGGTCGCGTCCGCGATTTTGCAGCCGGTCGCCAGGAGCTTCTCATTCATCTCTCTGGAGATACCGTGGGAACGCTTGACGATCACGGCATCTTTCGGAACAGATTGTTTAGTGACTTCGTCGCGCAGATCATCATCTATGACGTGGACCCCCCGGTCGGCCAGGTCACCTACGACCTGCTCGTTATGGATGATCGGTCCCATCGTATAAACTTTTCCCGGATTATTCTCCGCTTCACTGTATACCATGTTTACGGCACGGCGAACTCCGAAGCAGAAACCGGCTGTCTTTGCCACTTCTACTTTCATGCACTCTTCTCCGCGATCTTCATAATTGTCGAGACGACTTCATCGATCGTCATATTGGATGAATCCACAAGGTGCGCATCGTCAGCCTGCATGAGGGGAGAATTTTCCCTGTGCATATCCCTGTAATCACGCTCGTCAATATCCTTCTCAATATCTTGAAGGGCAGCTACTTTGGAGGCATCGCCGTCTGCTTTTTCGAGAAGCTCTTTGTATCTGCGAAGAGCTCTTGTGTGTGTGCTGGCGGTGAGATAGATCTTGCACTCCGCGTCCGGAAGAACAACTGTACCTATATCACGGCCGTCCATGACAACGGAAGTTGTTTTGGCCAGTTTCTGCTGGAGCGCCACAAGCTTTGTGCGGACGCACCGGTTCGCTGAACTGACTGACGCCATATTGCCGACCTCCTCTGTTCTGAGGAAAGGCGTTACGTCCTCCCCATTCAGGATCACGTGCTGCACTCCGTTCTCGTATGTGATCGAGATATCCGCGTTTTCGCAGGTCTTTTCGATGGCAGGGATGTCCCCGGGATCAACATTGTTCTTGATCATGAAGAGGGCCATTGCGCGGTACATGGCGCCTGTGTCCACATAGATGGAGCCGAGATTCTTTGCTACCAACTTGGCTATTGTGCTCTTGCCTGCACCCGCAGGTCCGTCAATTGCGATATTCATACTTCCTCCTTGAACCGGTTCGATCCGGAAATTTTGACTTGACCGCTCATCTGCGTGTTACCACAGCTCAGCTGCGCAGGCCGCGGCAGTTGACCAAGCGATCTGCAGATTGAATCCGCCTGTGTAAGCGTCGAGGTCCAGCACCTCGCCGATAAAATAAAGCCCAGGGACCTTTTTGCTCTCCATGGTCCTCGGATTGATTTCCCTGACGGAGACGCCGCCTTTGGTGACAACAGCCTCCTCGTATCCTCTGAGAGCGGTGATCGTGATCGGAAACTCCTTGGTCGCCTTTATAATGGCTGCCCTCTGCTCTTTTGTTATATCATGGATCTTTGTGTCCGGCTCTATGCCGGAAAGCATAAGAATGACAGGAGTCATCTTTGCGGGATAGAGTTCACTGATTACATTTTTAACGGCTTTATTGGCATTTGCTTCGAAAAGCCTGAGAAGACGCGCATCGAGCTGCTCTTCGCTGACTGCCGGCTTTATATCGATCCATGAAGTGAGCTGCTCATTCCCGATGACATCCGCAAGATCCGCGCTCGCTGTGAGGACCAGAGGACCTGTGATGCCGAAATGCGTGAACATAAGCTCTCCGAAACCGGAGTAAACTTCCTTCCTGCCCCTTTTTATATGCAGCTCGGCGTTTTTGAGAGACAGCCCCTGCATCTTGCGGCAATACTCTTCAGCGCAGTTCATAGGGACGAGCGAAGGGTATCGCTGCGTGACTTTGAGTCCCAGCTTTTCAGCGAACATATACCCGTCTCCGGTGCTGCCGGTAGATCTGTAGGAGATGCCTCCGGTCGCGACGATGACGTGGTCGGCGGCGTACGTGGATGCTTCCCCGCCAGAGACCGTTCTTACCCCGCAGACAGCTCCGTTTTCTGTGAGAATCTCGGTGACCTTTGTGTTCAATAGGACCCTGACTCTGTTCTTTTTCAGTTGCTTCCGAAGCGTATCGATGACATCCGCTGATTTGTCCGACGCCGGGAACGCTCTCTTCCCGCGTTCGACTTTTGTCTTCATGCCCCACGATTCAAACTTTTCAATGATATCCTGAGGGGAGCAGACATCATACGCGCTGTAGAGAAATCTCGGGTTGGATTTGACGCTGTCAAGGAATTCATCGCGAGTGCAGTCATTTGTAAAATTGCACCGGCCTTTGCCTGTTATATAAAGCTTTTTTCCGATCCGCTCATTCTGTTCGAGAATGACCACCTGATGGCCCTTTTCGCCGAGAAGAATGCCGCACATCATACCGGCTGCGCCGGCACCGATTATTATACAGTTGCTCAAGTAAATTCCACCTCCTGCGGATTGCAGACGTGCGCAGTGGAAGGCGCCCAAAGCGCCGTGCACGTCGCGGCAAGAACACCGGGGCGTTCTTGAAAATAATAACAGTTTGGGCAGCAAAATGCAATCTGCGTATACAGAACGGGGCTGACGCAAAAGTGTGCGCCAGCCCCATCCAATGGTTTCTGAAGAGGAACGCCGGAGCGTTCTTGCAGAGATTAATTTATACCGGGTACGCCTTGTTCTCTGTGTCAGCGCTCTTTGCGTCGACACCTGTCTGCTGCGCGTCGCGATACTTAAAGTAATCAAGCGCTACGGACGGGAACAGCGCGTATGTGAGAACATCCTCATCCTGCTGTTTATAAGAAGCGATCTCCTTCTCGTACTCTTCGAGCTTCGGAGCGAGGAGGTCTGCCGGACGGCAGGTGATCGGTGTCTCATCGCCGATGACCTGCTTCTGGATTTCCGGATCAAACGGTTTTGTAGACTTGCCGTAGCGGCCGAGGAACATGTCCTTGGTCTCCTGTGGAACGACCATGTATCTCTTGCCTGTCAGAACGTTCATGACAGCCTGTGTTCCAACGATCTGAGAGGACGGAGTTACGAGTGGCGGATCGCCCATATCCTTGCGGACGCGCGGGACTTCCTCGAGCACGTCATAGAACTTGTCCTCTGCGTGCTGGGAGGCCAGCTGGCTCGTCAGGTTGGAGAGCATGCCGCCCGGTACCTGGTACTGAAGTGTCTTGATGTTGACGCCCATGTTCTTCGGGTTCATGAGGCCGTTCTCGAGATATTTCTCGCGGATCGGCCTGAAATAATCGGCGATCTCGGCAAGCTTGTTCAGGTCGAGACCTGTATCATACTCAGTACCGCGGAAAGCTTCTACCATGACCTCTGTCGCAGGCTGGGATGTGCCCAGTGCGAACGGGCTGATCGCGCAGTCGAGAATGTCAGCGCCGGCTTCGACAGCTTTCATGTATGTCATGGATGCGCATCCGGATGTGTAATGCGTATGCATTTCGATCGGCAGAGAAGATCCTGCTTTCAGGGCTGTGACAAGCTCTGTAGCTGCCTTCGGGACAAGCAGACCTGCCATATCCTTGATGCAGATAGAGTCAGCGCCCATATCTTCGATCTCTTTTGCCATTGTCTTCCAATAGTCAAGCGTGTAAGCATCGCCCAGTGTGTAGGAAAGAGCAATCTGGGCTTCAGCGCCCTCTTTCTTGGCTGCCTTGACACATGTCTCAAGGTTTCTTAAATCATTCAGACAGTCAAAGATTCGGATGACATCGATGCCGTTTGCGACAGACTTCTGTACGAAGTATGTTACGACATCGTCGGGATACGGCTTGTAACCAAGGATGTTCTGACCGCGGAAAAGCATCTGAAGTTTTGTTTTCTTGAAGCCTGCGCGGAACTTGCGCAGTCTTACCCACGGATCTTCATGCAGGAAACGGAGAGCTGCATCGAATGTAGCACCGCCCCAGCACTCAACAGCGCGATAACCGATCTCGTCCAGCATCGGAACTGCCGGAAGCATCTCATCGGTCGTCATTCTGGTTGCAATGAGACTCTGGTGAGCATCACGCAGAATTGTCTCAGTAATCTGTACTTTCTTATTTCCTACTGGCATTTTATCCTCCAATAATTGTGTGTCTGTATAAAGAACGCCTCGGCGTTCCTGCCGCGCCGCGCAAAGCGCGAAGCACCTTCATCATTGCGCGGCTGCGATCCTTAAATTCCAAAGATTGCCATGAAAGTACCGGCTGCTACCGCAGTACCGATAACACCTGCGACGTTCGGGCCCATGGCATGCATCAGAAGGAAGTTTGTCGGGTCTGTCTCGGCACCGACCTTCTGGGAGACGCGGGCTGCCATCGGCACAGCGGAAACGCCCGCAGAACCGATCAGCGGATTGATCTTGCCCTTTGTGATGACGCAGAGCAGTTTTCCGAGCATAACACCGCCGAACGTGCCAAATACGAAGGCGACGAGACCGAGGATAACGATCTTGATCGTATCTACGTTGAGGAATGCTTCAGCGGATGTCGTCGCACCGACGGAAGTTCCGAGAAGGATAACGACGATGTACATTAGAGCGTTGGAAGCAGTCTCTGTCAGCTGATAGACAACGCCGCTCTCACGGAACAGGTTTCCGAGCATCAGCATACCGACGAGGGGAGCTGTTGTCGGAAGAATCATACAAACGACGATCGTGATGACGATCGGGAAGAGGATTTTCTCAAGTTTGGAGACATTTCTCAGCTGTCCCATCTTGATCTTTCTCTCCTCTTCTGTCGTGCACAGCTTCATGACAGGCGGCTGAATGATCGGGACGAGCGACATATAGGAATAAGCCGCGACCGCAATCGGACCGAGCAGAGCAGTCTGTCCGAGTTTTGATGCAAGGAAGATGGAAGTCGGGCCGTCAGCTCCGCCGATGATGGAGATGGCAGCTGCGGACTTGCCGTTGAATCCGAGCAGAATGGCCATAAAATAAGCCATATAGATACCGAACTGTGCTGCGGCGCCCATGAGGAAGGACACCGGGTTCGCGATCAGCGGACCGAAGTCGGTCATCGCGCCGACACCCATGAAGATAAGGGACGGAAGGATGGACCACTCATCCAGCTGGTAGAAATAATACAGAAGACCGCCGGTGCCATTCGACATATCG
>JAFWIM010000111.1 GCA_017514845.1 Lachnospiraceae bacterium | reverse complement strand
CTCCCGTCGTCCCCGCAAGGCCCTGGATGCTCTGAATTCCCATATCCAGCTTTCTAGTGTGGACATATCTCTCACGGCCCCAGGCTCCGCTGAGCTGGACCATCTCATAGTCCATATCAAGGAACTCCACACTCATGGAGAGGGCGCGTTCCAGAACGACCGGGTCATCCCCTGTCTGAAGGAATCTTGCATGCCTCGTGATGACCGGATAATCTTCATAAATTGTGTAAGAGAGAACGAGCTCTGTTCCGGAAAGCTTGTCCACCAGCGTGATCTCCAGCGTGTCAGCCTCGTCTATAGACTCGACATAGGTCGCCGGCAGTCCCGGAAGTTCGGGCTTTCCCGGCCGTATGGAGAAAGAGTCCAGCTTAAAATCGACCACGCGGCTGCCGTTCTTCTGCAGAACAGTCGCTGCCGGTGCGCGGTAATCACCTGTGCCGTAGAACGGATACTCCTGACGGGCGTACTGCATAGACAGATTTGACGGATCCGGCATCACGATGGACATCTGAGACCTCCAACATGTCTCATGGAGATTTGCAAAATCCTCCCTGTCATGGATCCGCTTGCCATAGTACAGGTTTTCCAGCTGGTCATTTTCCATCACGCGGATAATGTAGCTGACATACTTGTTGGTCAGATGAAAAATCCTCTGCTCCTCATGAAAAATAATCGGCATATAGTCCTCCCTTTTAGTTAGGTTCAAATCTATTGCGCTGTACGCAATATCAAAATATTACAGGTCAGTCGTCTCTCCATCTTCCTGGCCTTTCTCGACCGGATATCCGAACTCATCGAGCTCCGGCAGATACACATTAAAATCCTTTATAAGCATTTTGGACACGATCATCGCGATTGCCCCGAACCCGAAGACAGCCCACATGAAGGCGTACAGCGGCAGTCTCTGAAGATCATAGTAGGTCAGGATGAGCGGACCGATGTTCAGAGCAGCAATCGCGAGAGCTCTGACCGGATTCTTTGATGCGAAATACACGCTGTTGCGGGCAAGGTGCGGGATGGTGTCTGCAAATGCAGCCATCACCGGAGCCATATGCGACACCAGAATGAGCGCGATGCCGAAAATAAGATAGATCAGATATTTGAATATCGTCATCACGCCTTTCGCGTACATTGCAAATCGTATATCCATGACACCAATGATCACGATAACCAGAAACAGCAGCCACACAATGATGGCCTGCCTGAAGTTATTCTTAAGACCAATCCAGAATTCTTTGAACGGATTGATCTCCCCATCACTTCTCAGAAATCTCAGCATCACGTGGTACATGGCAGCGAAGGCCGGGCCTGCCGTCACGATTGGCATACTCACAAGCACGAACATGATATTGGCAGCGATGACGATCCCGCACACATTCATCGCCCGCCCGAGGGCGCTCTCATTATTAAAAATGCTCCATAAACGCTGTTTCATTCTTGTCTTTCCTGCCTTTCCGTGATCCTCTCCGGTCATGCCGCGCAAGCCGAAATGGCACAGATGATATCACTCCACTCCTATAAATTCAAGAAAAGCCACAACATCCTCCGGATGCTGCGAATAAGCTCCGACGCCCAGCACGCATGTGTCATCATACAGCTCATACTCTGTCATAAGCCGGCTGTCGCTTATATCGATCCCGACCGCCACCGGCTCTTTCGAGTACTCCTCGTCGTAGGGGACGGCGTAGACAAATCGGTCTTTGTACTTTTCGAAATATGCTGCATTTGCATCCGCCTCAAGATCGAGCAGACGTCCGCTCGCGCCGGTGGCCACAAGATTCTCTTTCTCCATCACTACGGCGTCGAGGTGACCGGCCTCGACCGTCGCGACGAACATTTGAAAATAATTATTGTTTGTCCCGGAATAGGACGTGGCGTCGAAATAGCAGGCGTCGTTAAAAAACACATTTTTCTTCGACAGGTCATATCCCCGGTCGCTTACGAACTCTTCCATGAGCTCGCTCTCGACACCGG
Source organism: Lachnospiraceae bacterium (assembly GCA_017514845.1). Lineage (GTDB taxonomy): Bacteria > Bacillota > Clostridia > Lachnospirales > Lachnospiraceae > Chordicoccus. The sequence goes on along the minus strand of JAFWIM010000111.1, from coordinate 2,560 downwards.
TCTGCGGCCTTATGTTGACAAACGTCACATAGAACCAGTATTCCTTGTTGCCGAACAGTAAATGCGACAGAAAATAGATGAGAAACAGCAGACCGGCTGTAAAACCCACGATCGGGAGCCAGTAATAGTCCCAGATATACCGCAGCTTCTGCCTCCGCGTCATCCCCGCTGTGCCTCTTTTTATTTCTTCTGCCGTGCGTTTCAGATACTTCAAGACCGCTGTCCTCCTCCGGAAATCAAGTCTCGCTGATATTGATTTACCCGCCGCTTATAGAAGCGAAGATCTTCCCCCACTGAGATAGATCATCTGAAAGAAAAGACCCGGAACACCCACAGGGAATATTCCGGGCCATGTGCTCGTCTTATCAAGGACGCCTCGGCGTTCTTGTCTCGCCGCGCAGGGTGCAGAGCACTTCCTCATTGCGCGGCTGCAATCCGCCTCAGACTTTACAGCTTACCGCCGGAAGTAGCAATACCTTCGACGAACTGCTTCTGGAAAATGACATAGATAATAACCATCGGCAGAACGGCGAGCGTTGCGGCTGCCATCATTGCCGGGTAGTCACTGCCGTACTGGCCCTGCATCTTGGCAAGACCTGCGGAAAGAGTTGTTGTCGCCGCATTGGTGCAGACGATCATCGGCCACATCAGATCCTTGAACGCGAAGACCGCGGTGAAGATACCGAGAGAGACCATAGAGCTCTTTGTCAACGGCATCATGATCTTGAGGAATCTCTGACCGATATTACAGCCGTCGATCATGGCTGCTTCCTCAAGGTCTTTCGGAAGTCCCTCAAAACCAGTCTTCAGAAGATATGTACCGAACGCTGTAACAAGACCCGGGAAGACCAGACCGAACTGGCTGTTCAGCGCGCCCATCTTGGATACCATCAGGTACTGCGGGATGATGAAAATCTGCGCCGGGATCATCATCTGTACAAGAACCAGAGTGAAGAGGAAATTCTTTCCCGGGAACTTCAGACGTCCGAATGCGTAGCCCGCCATCGTAGCGGTAAGAACTGCGCACACAACACGCCAGAAAATCATGAGCAGTGTGTTCTTGTAGAGAATGAGGAAGTTGTAGCTCTTCCAAACTGTTCCGAAGTTCTCCCAGTGCCAGCCGTGATGCGGGAAGATATAGAACGGGGAGACGGAGATTGATTCCTGATTGGTCTTCAGTGCTGTAAGGATCATCCATGCAAATGGTACCAGCATGATGAAGGACATGATGATCAGGATGATGTGCATAAGAGCTTTTGTTCTTGCCTGTTTAGCTGCGTAACCTTCCATAAATATGTCCTCCTTTCCTTATGCGTGATAGACCAGGTGCTTCTCAGCACGCTGCAGAATATATGTGACGATCATGATGAAGATGACCAGGACCATGACCAGCGTTGCGCCGTAGCCCTTGTTGCCGTTCGTGAACGCGTACTGATAGAACAGGTAAACGATCGACTGAACTTTCGGAAGAGCAACGTTCGTCTTGTCCATGACCATGAACATAAGGTCGAAGATTGTCAGAGCGCCGATGATACGGGTCTGAACGATGAAGAATGTTGTCGGTGAAAGCAGCGGCAGAGTGATGTTGAAGAATGCGCGGATACCTGTCGCGCCGTCGATGGAAGCCGCTTCATAGTAATCTCCGGGGATTTCCTGAAGACCACCGATGAAGAGGACCATGTTGTAACCGATGATGGACCATACGCCAATGATACCGATGGAAATCCATGCAATCTTCGGGTCAGAAATCCATGCAACCTTAGTATGGAAAATATTATTAAGAAGACCGAACTGTGTATTGTACAGCCACTTCCACACCATGGCGACAGCTGCCGGAGCACAGACCATCGGGAGGAAGAAGATTGTACGATAGACGGAGCGTCCTGCGATCTTCTTGTTCAGAAGAACCGCAAGAAGAAGCGCAATGACGATACCGAGCGGAACTTCAATGATTGCATACTTAATCGTGTTCCAGAGAGATTGCCATGTTTCTCCTCTCGTAATGACCTGCTGATAGTTTGCGAGACCGACAAAAATATTTCCTTTTCCGAAGTCACCGGTCTTGCAGAAAGACTGATAAATCGTGTTGAAGAACGGGTAGAAATTAAGAACAATAAGGCCGAGCATCGTCGGGAATACGAAAGCGTAACCCCATGTCGCTTCACGCTTCTCGGCCGCTGTCATTTTCTGTTTCATGAATTCCCCTTTCGTTAAAGGTGCAAAAGAGCCGGGTCTTCGGACTTACCAAAGGCCCGGCCCATGTTTCTAGCATTTAATTGCCTGTGCTAAAATATTCAGCCAATTATTCAGCCGCGATTGCGTCCTCAATGATCTTCTGAGCATTCTCGCAAGCCTTAGCCATTGTCTCCGGGTTTGTCGGATCAAGCCAAGCATCGAGGAATGCGCCGTTCTGCTGAAGAGCATCTTCCCAAACTGTTGTATTTCTTGTGTACGGACGGAAGAACAGGTCGCCCTCTTCCTCAATGCGTGTGAATGCGGAAACATCCATGCCTTCGAAAGCATTCGCGAATTCTTCAGAGATACCCTTCATACCACCCAT
>JAFWIM010000010.1 GCA_017514845.1 Lachnospiraceae bacterium | reverse complement strand
TTTTCTCACGAAGATGGATGCTTTGCTGCCGGAAACGAACTATGCAAACAGCCTGTCTGAACTGTTACTTAGATGGAGGAGCCGGCAGAACAAACGTAAAAATCTGGTGTACATAGCTCTGTGAAAGTAGTAGAATAGACAGCGGTCGTCTAAGCACGCCCTCAATTTTCAGGGACGTGTGACGATTCGGATAAGCTGTTCTTTAGATTCTAAGCAGCTTGTCGTATCACTTATTAAGAAAGGGGAGATATAAATGCAGCTGACAGCAGAATTATCTCAGAATTATACCGCGATCCTGAAAGAGGAGCTCGTAGCAGCCATGGGCTGTACCGAACCGATCGCCATCGCGTACGCCGCGGCAAAAGCCTATCAGGAGCTCGGTGAGATGCCGGAGCACATTACGATCAGCTGTTCCGGAAATATGATCAAGAACGTCAAGGGTGTTACAGTGCCCAATTCCGGCGGTCAGAAGGGAATTGAGACTGCAGCGGTGCTCGGCGTCGTGGGCGGCAAGGCAGACAGGATGCTGGAGGTCATTGCAGACGCGGACGATGAGGCCCGGCAGCGGACACGTGAGCTTGTTGCAGCGGGAATATGCGACGTCACTCTCGCGGAAAATGTTCCGAACCTGTACATAAAGGCCGAGATGTGGACCAAAGACCACAAGGCTTCCGTGACGATCGAGGAACATCACACGGACATCACGGAAATTGAGAAGGACGGAAAAACTGTTTTTATCGCCGAGAAGGGCACACCGGTGAAGGAGGACGGCGCGCTTAAGGGTGACCGGACCAAGATGACGCTGCGCGGCATTATCGATTATGCCAATACTGTCGACCTCGCCGATGTCGAGGAGACTCTGGAGCGCCAGGTCCGCTTCAATACAGCGATCTCCCAGGAAGGACTTGACAACCCGTGGGGCGCGAGAGTAGGCAAGACCATGCTTGAAAACTGGAGCGATGACGTGAAGTGCTGCGCATGCGCGCGGGCTGCGGCGGGCTCCGACGCCCGTATGAGCGGATGTCCCATGCCGGTCATCATTAATTCCGGCAGCGGAAATCAGGGCATCACTGTCACGATGCCGATCGTGACCTACGCCGAGAGATGGCATTTGTCAAAAGAGAAGATGTATCGCTGCCTTCTGGTCTCGAACCTTGTGTCCATTTATATCAAGCACTATATCGGATCGCTCTCCGCATTCTGCGGTGCTGTCAGCGCAGCCTGCGGCGCGGGTGCCGGAATCACCTACATGTCGGGCGGCACATACGAGCAGATCGGCGGTACGATCACGAACACGCTGGGCAACGTCGGCGGTATTGTGTGCGACGGCGCGAAGCCGAGCTGTGCCGCCAAGATCGCGTCCTCTGTCCACGCAGCCCTTCTTGCCCACTATATGAGCACAAGCCAGAAAGAGTTCCAGGGCGGTGAGGGCTTCATCGAGAGTGACGTTGAGGAGACAATCAAGAACATGGGCTACATCGGCAAGATCGGCATGAGGGAGACGGACAAGGAGATCCTCAATGTCATGATCGACAAGGTGGATGTCGACTCATGTCTGTAATTGGGCTAATACCTGCTGCACGCTGAATGAGGTGGCAGGTTTAGTATATATCATATTCTTAGAGGGTTTTTGGAGGTAAACATGGAAAAAACAGGATTTACACACAGCCTGCCATTCAGACTTCTGGTCGCGCTGGCCGTAGGTATCGGCGTCGGCCTTGCGTTCAGCGCAGCTGAAGGGGCGGCGATCACAAACGCACTGCTCAACATCATCGTGACAGTGAAGTTCATCAGCAGCCAGTTCATCAACTTCTGTGTACCGCTGATCATCATCGGTTTTATTGCGCCTTCCATCACAAGGCTCGGCAATAACGCGTCACGCATGCTGATCGTCGCGCTCTGCATCGCATACCTTTCTTCTATCGGTGCTGCATTCTTTGCTACAGGTGCCGGCTTTACAATTCTGCCGTTCCTGAACATCAGCCCTGAAGTTGATGGTCTTAAAGATCTGCCGCCGGTCGTATTTGAACTGACCATCCCGCAGATCATGCCGGTCATGTCCGCGCTGTTCTTCTCAGTCCTTGTCGGCCTTTCCGCCACATGGAACAAGAGCAAGATCGTGACAGGCGTGCTGGAAGAGTTCCAGCAGATCGTTCTCAGTATCGTAACTAAGTTCGTCATCCCGGTACTGCCGGTCCTCATCGGCTGCACATTCTGCACGCTGGCTTACGAGGGAACAATTACGAAGCAGCTCCCGATCTTCCTGATCATCATCGTTATCGTTATGATTGGTCACTATATCTGGATGACTCTTCTCTATGGTATCGCAGGCGCGTACTCCGGAAGAAATCCGATGAATATTGTCAAGAACTACGGCCCGGCTTATATGACAGCTGTAGGAACTATGTCCAGTGCCGCTACACTTTCCGTAGCACTTGAGTGCGCAAGAAAGTCAGTGCCCACACTGCGCAAGGACCTTGTCAATTTCGGCATTCCGCTTTTTGCAAATATCCACCTCTGCGGATCCGTCATGACTGAGACTTTCTTCGTCATGGCTGTTTCCAAGATGCTCTACGGCGAATTCCCGTCACCGGGCAAGATGATTTTGTTCTGCCTGCTCCTCGGTGTATTTGCAATCGGCGCTCCGGGTGTCCCGGGCGGTACAGTCATGGCTTCTCTCGGCCTCATCACGGGCGTTCTCGGATTTGATGAGACCGGTACAGCTCTGATGCTCACGATCTTCGCACTGCAGGATTCCTTCGGAACAGCATGCAACGTCACAGGAGATGGTGCTCTCACTCTATTCCTTACAGGCTATGCGGAGAAGCACGGTATCAAGGAAGCTAATCTCGGGGATATCTTAAAATAATAATGTTTCTATATTGATATGTAAGGAGAGCCGTGAAAAAACGTTAATTCGTTTCTTCACGGCTCTTTCCTCCTGATTTTTGGACCTTTCCTCATATCAAAAATATGGAGAAGACATTCCATAAGAGACGATTTCATTAAGCTGTGACTCGGCAGTCGATCTTGCTGTCAGAACAAAAGGCAGAGTTGTGCTTTCAACAGTACAGAAAGCGGTCGTTCCGGTTCGGTAAGGTAAAGAATATGAGAGAAGTGGTTTAACCGGAGCGTGATGGTGAAATATCGCTGTTGTAATGAAAATATTTCTGTGCTTGTAACAGTCACCATTTGACCCGAAAGAGATTACAATAAAACATACATACTTAAAATGCATAGGCTTTAACGCATAAGGAGTTAAAGCCGAAAAACTGTCGAAATAAAAATAAAAAACTTTCAAAATAACAGTTGACAAACTAAAAAGCTTTTGTTACAATAACATCAACAGTTGAAACAACAATTTATGAGAGAAAAAACACTGTTGTAACAACAAAATTCTGCACTGTGAAAGGGAGGTTACTATGAAAGTAAAAGCAGTCAGACTTCACGCAGCAAATGATTTAAGACTCGATGAATTCGAATTACCGGAAATCAAAGATGATGAGATTCTGGTAA
>JAFWIM010000110.1 GCA_017514845.1 Lachnospiraceae bacterium | reverse complement strand
CCCATAAGCTCGATGTGGGTGTATCCCATATCCTTGATATAGTCTGCGGCTTTCTCTGCAAATTCTCGGTAGTTGTAGAAACCGTCAACGCCGCGTCCTGCTGATTCCGGATGCTTGCACCACGATCCGATATGTACTTCATAGATAATCATCGGGTCTTTCTGGATGTCAAAGTCCTGGCGCTTCTTCATCCACGCGCTGTCTGACCACTTAAGATTTCTCATATCAGCAATTACGGATGCTGTGCCGGGGCGAAGCTCTGCCTGGCTGGCAAACGGATCAGCCTTATAGAGATGCTCGCCCTGATAGCCGATGATAAAATACTTATACATCTGGCCTGCCACGGCGCCCGGGATAAAGCCCTGCCAGACACCGATATCATCCTTATTCTCTATGATATTGGCCTCTGTATCCCAGTCGTTGAACTCGCCGATTACGGAAACGCGCTGAGCGTTCGGAGCCCAGACAGCGAAATACGTGCCTTCGACTCCATCAATATTGACCGGGTGTGCGCCGAGCTTCTTGTACAGATCATAGTGCGTCGCATGTCCGAACAGATACTGGTCCAGCTCTGAAAACAGATATTCATTCTCCATACCATTTACCTCTTTTATCTGCATATGCATGCAGTTTGTGCTATGTGCATATTAACGAAAAGTATCGTTTTTTAGTGACGGTTATTGTATATATTATAATGCAATAAACCCTTTCTGTAAATGAATGGCAGTTATTTTTTTATTTGTTTTGGCTGTTTTCGCTTTATTTCTGCACTTTTTTTCCATAAATGCATATGCACTTTACAGTTTCAGAGCGATGCTCATTAACGGAACTATTTACCTGTCATGATCCGGTATGACCTTAGACATTCAGTGTATGCTGAACAGCTGCCTGGCATTTGCAGCTGTGATCTGGATGACTTCCTCCTCAGATATCTCCTTAAGTTCGGCAATCGCACTCACCACATACGGAAGATATAAGGAGGAATTCCTCTTCCCCCTGAAAGGCACCGGCGCAAGATACGGGCAATCGGTCTCAAGTATCAGATATTCCATCGGCGTATCCACGACGACTTCTTTCAGCTTCTTCGCATTCTTGAAGGTAACGACGCCTCCGATGCCCAGGTAAAAACCGAGCTTTCTCGTGTAAATGCGGGCCTGCTCGACCGCGTAGGAATAACAGTGCATGACACCCTTTCGCTCCATTCGCTCGCCGGCAGAACCGGGTCCGTACATCTCCTGCACGATTTCCAGCGTGTCTGCCGCTGCCTCTCTGGAATGGATCACGATCGGCTTCCCGAATTCCTGCGCGAGACATATCTGCTTTCGAAAAGCTTCCTTCTGGATCTCTTTGGCCTCTTTATTCCAGTAGTAGTCGAGACCGATCTCTCCGACTGCAAGGATCTTTGGGTTCTTCATATCCTCCCGCATAGCTTCCATCACATCAACGGACAGATTTCCCACCTCATCCGGGTGCAGGCCGACAGCACCGTAGACAAAGTCATATTTCTGTGTCAGCGCCCGGACCCTTGGCAGACTCTCCGCGCTCGATCCGATGTCTATGACGCAACCGATTCCATTTGCCTGAAGTGATGACAGGAGTTCATCTCTGTCTGTATCAAAAGTTTCGTCATCATAGTGTACATGCGTATCAATGATCATATTTTTTTCCTTCTTCTGTCCGGCTTTTGTCGGCATTTCGGCAAATGCCAGAAAACCTTCGTCAAGTGTCCCAACAGGTCGGCCAAGCAGCGACGCACGGCCAAGACACCTGACTTAACACGCGAGGTCCGGATTCACAGACTCATGAATCCGGACCTCGCGATCTATCTTCTTGATTAAACTGAGGCAGCGCGGGCACAGTCAAACGACTTCCCAGAGCCGTCCGCTGCACAAAGTTCCCACATCAGCCGATCTCGGACCCTGCCGGGAATTCCTTCTTCTCCGGTGTCATGAGGGCAAGATTTCCGTCGGTATCCTCAGCGACCAGGATCATGCCCTGGCTCTCAAGGCCTGCCATCTTTCTCGGGGCAAGGTTCACGATGACCATGACCTTCTTACCCACCATGTCCTCAGCCTGATACTTCGGGCGAAGGCCGGAGATGATCTGAACGGTCTCGTTCGGTCCGATCTTCACCTTGGAGCAGAGGAGCTTCTTGGATTTCTCAACATTCTGGCACTCAAGGATCTCACCGACGCGGAACTCGCACTTTGTGAAATCGTCGAATGTACAGGTCGGCTTGTGCTCTACCTGTGCAGCCTCTTCCACTGCCTCCGGCTCTTCCTTAGCAGCCAGAGCTGCTCTCTGGGCAGCTTCGATCTTCTCCACTTCCACCATGACATCTTCAAGCTTCATGCGGGCGAAGAGGATCTCCGGCTTATCCGTGACCTTGTTTCCTGACGGATAGTTGCCGACATGTGTCAGATCATCGATGTCGACCGGAGCCGCATTTATCTGTGCAAATATCTTCTCCACCGTCTCAGGCATAAATGACTGAAGCAGTGTAGACGCCGTCGTGATGCCGTCGAGCAGGTTGTAGAGGACAGTCGCAAGACGGCCCTTGGCAGCCTCATCCTTGGCCAGTTTCCACGGCTCTGTCTCGTCGATATATTTGTTGCATCTCTTATAGAGATTGAAAATGTCAGTCAGCGCGTCAGCGACACGCAGCTTCTCCATATGGCCCTCTACCTTGCCGACAAGCGCTGTCATGTTGGCATGAAGATCATCGTCGATGCCGTTCTCATCCCTGACGCCGGTATTTTCAACCAGACCGCCGAAATACTTATTGCTCATCGCGATCGTGCGATTGACAAGGTTGCCCATTGTGTTGGCAAGCTCGGAATTCATGCGCTCGACCATGAGTTCCCAGGAGATGACGCCGTCATTTTCAAATGGCATCTCGTGCAACACGAAATACCTGACCGCGTCGACGCCGAAAATAGCGGCCATGTCGTCCGCGTAAATGACGTTGCCTTTGGACTTGCTCATCTTGCCGCCGCTCTGAAGGAGCCACGGATGACCGAATACCTGCTTCGGGAGTGGCTCGCCGAGTGACATAAGGAAGATCGGCCAGTAAATTGTATGGAAGCGGATAATGTCCTTGCCGATCAGGTGAAGATCTGCCGGCCAGTACTTCTTATAATTGTCCCCGTGATTTCCGTCGGCGTCGTAGCCGATGCCCGTGATATAGTTCGACAGAGCGTCAAGCCACACATAGACGACGTGCTTCGGATCAAAGTCGACCGGGATGCCCCATGTAAAGGAGGTCCTGGAGACGCACAGATCCTGAAGGCCCGGAAGAAGGAAGTTGTTCATCATCTCGTTCTTGCGGGACTCCGGCTGAATGAATTCCGGATGTGTATTGATGTGCTCGATCAGGCGGTCAGCATATTTGCTCATGCGGAAGAAGTAGGCTTCCTCGGAGGCCGGGGTGACTTCGCCGCCACACTCGGGACACTTGCCGTCCACGAGCTGTGATTCCGTGTAGAAGGACTCGCACTCCTGGCAGTACATACCCTTGTACTCACCCTTGTAGATGTCGCCCTTGTCATACATTTTCTTGAAGATCTTCTTGATCTGTTTCTCATGATCTTCGTCCGTCGTGCGGATGAACTTGTCGTAGGACGTATTCATCAGATCCCAGATCCGGCGGACTTCGCCGGCTGTCTTATCGACGAATTCCTTCGGTGTAAGACCCGCATCGTGAGCGCGGGATTCGATCTTCTGGCCATGCTCGTCTGTTCCTGTCTGGAAGAAAACATCATAGCCCTGCTGCCTCTTGAATCTTGCGATCGAGTCAGCAAGAATAATCTCATATGTATTTCCGATATGCGGCTTGCCGGATGTATAGGCAATCGCTGTCGTGATGTAGTATTTGCCTCTGTCTTGCATTATGCATTCCTCCTAAAAACAAAGTACGTTTCCAATATACCGTATTTCCTCAGATTTATCAATGATAAGAAGCAGTTTATGCAGGCTGCATCGAAGTTCAAGAGCCGGCGCAAACATCATCTTCATCGAAAAACACAGGTCCTTCCCTGCGAGCCGTAAAAAATGCTTCACATTTTTTGATCTCTCAGTCGGACCTGCAATGTTTTTCTCACGAAGATGGATGCTTTGCTGCCGGCAGCGGAGTATCAAATCAGCCTGCCTGAACTGCTGCCGCTATATCAGCCCGCAACCTTCAGGATATACGTCGACACGCCATCCGAATATGCCACTGTGCCTATGCTCTGCAGCAGCGTGTCGTTGATATTGGCATACATCGACCTCTCAAGAGAGCCTATATATATGTAGGAAATGTTGTATTTTTTAATCAGGTCGCGCACCGTCTGCTCATCTTCCCCGGTGTAAATCGTCTCAATGTCCGCCGAGCGCTCATTCAGAAGATCCGTATCGCTCCTCCACAGCCACTCGTGGACATACCAGCCCCTGACCGTCGGCAGACCTGTCGCGACCGACACGCGCTCATAGCCGGTATAGCTGTCACCCGGAGCTTCGAGGACGACCGGCCGCCCGCTGACCGTGTTATTGAGCCATGCGATGGCCTCGAAATCAGACGGGAATGACTGGTCAACGAACACGGACGCATCGGTGCTGACCCTGAGGCTCCGATCCATGATATTCCCGAACCAGTCTTTTGAACTTCTTACAATGAACCCGCCTGTCATGAGAAGTATGAAGCAGAGCACCATACTCACGACCTGTGCCCAGAGCTTCTTAACGACCGTGAGCGTGCGGATAATCACATAGGGCATGACCATACCGAACAGAATAAAGGCCTGATATGTGAGCTTGAACATTGTGTTGGCACGGTAGTGCTCGCCCGAATAAATATCCTTTACGAATATGACTTCCGGCATGTAGATCAGGCCGAGCGCGCACAAGGCAAGCAGCAGCGCAGCAAGGTCGGGGTAAGCGATCGGCTTACCGGCTTTTTCCGCTTTTTTCCCGGATGAACTCTCTGTGTCGTCCACTGCCTTTTTCGCTGAAGGGAGTCTCCCCTGTTCAATAAGCAGGCAGATGACATAGAACAGTGTGCAAATGATCGGGAGCCCCCACAGCACCATGAACTGATAAAAAACTGTGTGGGTGTGAGTGAATCCGATCTCCGTCGAAATCTGATCAAATGTCAGCGTGAACGGCAGGCATGCAACCGTCCCGATGAGGAATGCACAAGCCGCCTGTCCTCCCATGACAATGGCAAATCCCGTGAGGTCATCACGATATTTCCTCAGATTCATGAAGAAAATCAGCGAACCGCAGACGACGAAATAAATCGGGAAATCCCAGTAGTTCGTGAACTTAAAGACACCTGTGAAAATGCCTATGAGAATAATTTCCGGTCTCAGGATCTCGGCAAGCAGGACCTTCCAGTCTGCTTTTACTGCAGGCAATTTCGCTGCACTTTCTGCTGACGGTGCAGATGTTGATTTGGCTGTGCCTTCAGCTGCCTGTGCAGACATCTCTTTGGATGCAACCTCAGCTGCCGATACAGCTAAAGTCTCCTTCTTCGCCTCAATCTCTCGCGCGATCTTCTGCACGCATGCATATGCAATCGCCGTAACACAGACCACGAACATGACGTTGATGTAGTGAGCGTGAAGGTCGCCAAGCACAGTCGAATAGGCCGGGAACTCATGGATCGTCTTATCCGGCAGATCCGGATCATAGCCTATATACCTCGTCGAATCCGGGAACCAGTAGCTGTAGTCAGAGTTCGTAAGCTCCTTGATAATGCCGTACAGAATATAGTGAACGTTGCCGCAGAAGGCGACAGCCCATCCGCCGATGAGGCCGGCAGCCCATCTTGCCCACTTCCGGCCATCCTGCAGGCGGTCAGAAATCAGCTGATAGCACAGGGAGAACGGCATCACAAAAGAGAAGGCGGCAACGGTCGCCCGCATAATATTATAGCCCACGCCGACGCCTATGCCCGAGGCCTTGACCAACCATGCGGCAATGTACTGTCCGCCGTAATAATAGTTGATGCTCTCCCCGGAGAACCACATATCCTCAAACGGCATGTAGAGAGACCTTGTCATGGAAGTCATAAAGGCGTAGTCCATGAACTTCTCTGTGCCGTAGGCTTCCGGCTTAAAGCCGATGATATAGACCCAGACAGCAAAGACAACAAAGAACATGGCCTCCTCGACTGCGATAAGTTTAAGATCCACTCCCCGGAATATCTCTCGCATATCCAATTTGAAAAAGGCAAGAATGTTCAGGGCAATCAGAAGACCTGTGACAATCAGACAGTTCCTCTGAATGAATGAGACTATATGCGCTGTGTTCAGCACAAAAAATACCCAGGCAGTAAGGAAGATACCCAGGCTCTTCGAGAACAGCCACCCACGATCATCAAAATGGCGGAAGACCCAGGCCGATAATGGCATGAAGCCTGTTCCCAATAGTGTAATTGTCAGCCACCAGATAAATATTTCCACTTTTTCTATGCTCCTATTCCACTGCGAGGATGACAGAACGAACGTCTCTCACAGCATTTGCCTATCATTAAAATACAAGTATACCCTTTTTGCTGTTTACAGGCAAGAGCGCTGTAAGCTCATCGCCAAATGCATCCTCCAATTCTTCAATAGTTCAGACAGGCTGTTTTCAGGTTCGGGTTTCGGCTCAAGCGTCGGATGGCCGAACTGTAAGAATCCTCTTTCTGAATAGTTACTTCCGCTTGTCACATTTGCCCGTAAATGAGATTACATCTCATTAGCATTGTCTAACCACCTGCCATTATGGTAGATTAAAAACATAGTAAAAGAGCAGGAAATTGAAAAAGCTTGAAGCTTCACAATTTCCTGTAGCAATAGACTCAGAAAGGAGATTTTGTAATGGCAAACAAATACGCAGGTACAAAGACCGAAAAGAACTTATTAGAGGCATTTGCAGGCGAATCCCAGGCTCGCAACAAGTATACATATTTCGCGTCTCAGGCCAAGAAAGCGGGCTATGAGCAGATTGCTGCCATCTTCCTTGAGACTGCTGACCAGGAAAAAGAGCACGCCAAGATGTGGTTCAAGGAGCTCGGCGGAATCGGATCTGTTGAGGAAAACCTTGCGGCAGCTGCTTCCGGCGAGAACGAAGAGTGGACAGACATGTACGTCCGCATGGCAAAAGAAGCTGAAGAAGAAGGTTTTGCTGAACTGTCAGCGAAGTTCCTGCTCGTCGCCGGTGTTGAGAAGCGCCACGAGGAGCGATACCGCCAGATCCTTGCCAACCTTCTGGCTGCAAAGACCTTCGTTGCTGATGACGAGACCCAGGAGTGGAAGTGCCGCAACTGCGGTGCTGTCATCATCGGCAAGGAGGCACCGGAGATCTGCCCGGTATGCGCTCATCCGAAGGCTTACTTTGAGAGAAGGGCTACGAACTATTAAT
>JAFWIM010000109.1 GCA_017514845.1 Lachnospiraceae bacterium | reverse complement strand
CGGTATCACTTCACGAATGAGAAGAACGACCATACCTGTCAGAAGTCCCTGAATGAGGGGATTGGTCACAAGACCTTTCATGATTTTTCCAAAATCCACGCCGCTCTTCTCTGCCATCGCTTTCTTCTGCTCCTCCGAAGGCATGTCATTTTCCGCCAGAGGACCTTCACCATACAGGCGGTACTGCGCCTCATAATCCGAATAATAACTGAGCAGCAGCACACTCACCATATTATAAAAAAGTACTACAGGAAGCTGCAGAAATGATGCTATCTGTCCGCCTATGTCCCCCACAAGAGCGGCAGCTACCGGAATACCGATAATCGCGTAGTTAGAGCGGAACAGGGCTTGCACAAGTACGCCCCGGCGAAAACGCTCCTTCGTTAAGAAGCCTGACAGGACAATGCCTATAAGAACAAGGAGACAATGGCTTGCAATCATGAAAATGCCCATGCGGACCGGCATTTGCCGAATCGACTCCACCTCGTAGAGGTTCATGAACATCATGGCAAAAAAATTAAATCTAAAATTGAACTTATTGATCTTCCGAAGCATCGGTGGATCCAGTAGGCCTTTGCGGCGGGCGAAGACTCCCAAAAGGATCAAAAGAATAATCGGCATGACCGCATTAAAAGAATACTGTATGACTGCAAGCATGTGTTTATCCCTTTCCTAAATCCACCTGTGATGTCCGCGCTTCTATCCTGTTGACCGAGTTACATTTTATACTATCTGAGCAGCCTTATTATATCATCTACACTTTCCGCAAAGAATATTTTGCTTTGCCGCTCTTTCGTCGATAATCCCCGTTCTATCATTTTGTCAAGCAGCTGTTTGAGACCGTCATAATAACCTTTGTGATTGAAAATGATGCAAGGCGCGTTTAAATGATCAAGAGATACTTTCGACATGATCTCACTGATTTCTTCCAGTGTCCCCGTGCCTCCGGGCAGGGCGATAAACGCGTCTCCCAGTTCGGCCATCTTTGTTTTTCTCTCAGACATATCCTGTGTAACTACGAGCTGCGTAAGTCCATCATACTGCAGGTCCCGCTCCACAAAAAAGACCGGTTCCACACCGATTGCCTCTCCGCCGGAAGACACGACACTTTTTGCCAGAACACCCATAAGTCCGGATTTTGATCCTCCATAAACGAGCCGGTTTCCACTTTCACCGATCCATGTTCCCAGTTCCCGGACGGCTTCCGTAAGAGTCAGGTCATTTCCTTCATTTGCTCCGAGATATACCGTGATATTCATAATAATGCTCCTTAGTTACCGATTTATGCATTTAAGATATCATTTTTGATAATAACCTGCAAACTCAGGGAAAATCCTTCTCAATTTCAATCTTCAACACAGGCTTCTCGTGACATAAGTCAACGAGAAATATGTAAAACAAACTCGTCTTTGACATCCCTTTAATACTGGAGCCGGCGGAATGATCCTTCCGGGAAAGTATAAGCCTGTGTCCTAAAGGGATACTGTACTTCCTCTTCGTAATACCACGGATCATTTTCATGCTGGGGATTCTTTATGATGTGGAACTCCTGAGCCGGCATATATCCCTGCGCAAGGAGGAAGGCCTTTCTGCCATCATTTTCACAGACATCCGCCACCATGACAACATGCCCCGGACTGCCGCCCTTCAGGAAAATATCTCCGATTTGAAGATCTTGAAGGTCCGCACTCACGGACTCACTCTCCATCGACAACGTGCTGGCGTAAGCACACACGATTTTCATGTATTCGTTAAAAACACGGTCGCTGTCCTCAGCCGACTGAGACTGTACCCAGACTACGTCGTCACCGCTCACCTTTACACGATTTCCCTGGATGTAGGAGTTGTAATCACAGAGAAATCCGCTGACAAAGTGGAAACGGATCCTATCATACTGCCCGGTCGCCCGGAAATACTCAGCGTAGATCCGCATGACGGAGTCGGCACACTGCTGCACATCGAGCTCATCTTCCACCGTCATGTCAAACACTGCGGCGTGGTCTCTCTGATTTCCTTTCGGCTCTTTCGTCCACAAGAGGACCGGGCTGCCATCAGGCTTCATGGGATAGTTCCGCACGAAGCTGCCGAAGCTGCCCTCCGGGTACTCTGTACGAACATAGCCCTCCGGCACAGCGAACCGGCTCTCCAGCGTACTGCCTTCCGGCAGAATATAGCTAACCGCTTTTTTCTCGGGAATCGACTCAGTTTCTGGAGAGACGTCTGATTCAGAAGTGAGTCCTGATTCAGAAAAAGCTTCCGATTCTGAAGAGGCTTCTGTCTTTAAGAAGACTTCTGGTCCGGCCGAAAAGCTTTCTGTCTTGTTTTCGGTGGACTCCGTCTCTTCTTTGGAATCATGGGCTGTCTCCAAAGAAGCAGCGGCGTCGGGAGTATTACTCGGCTTTGAATCACATGAAGTCAGCACCGATATTGAGATAATGATACTACATACATAAATAATTATTTTTTTCATAACATCTATCGCAGGTATATGCTGCCCTCATCAGGGCTCAAATCCTTTCCATATATTCTGATATCGTCTCGGGTCCGCCACGAACATAAATCTGTCTCTGTCTTTCTGAAACTGCGTGTAGATTGGCACGCCGGCTTCCAGATTGAAGTCCTCCCATGTCCGTGCTTCTTTTTCAATAAGCTCTCCCCCTCTGTATGCAGGGTTTTGCCTCCATTTCAAGGAGTTTCCGTCCACATACGGAAAATATGCGATTCCTCCATGCCGCCTGACATCCCGGTAGTCGAATCCGTAATCCCTCACACACCACGCGCCGAACGTCATATTTCGATTCACATCCGCATTTATGGTGG
The DNA here is from genome assembly GCA_017514845.1 of Lachnospiraceae bacterium. Lineage (GTDB taxonomy): Bacteria > Bacillota > Clostridia > Lachnospirales > Lachnospiraceae > Chordicoccus. The sequence continues at coordinate 17,898 of JAFWIM010000109.1, read as the reverse complement.
CATGAACATACCTGGGCGGTACGATAACAACATCTCCCGGACCCGCTTGCACAGCATAGCACATACCCGGATCATCCTCACCGGACTCCTGTATATAGATAACTGCTTCTCCCTCCCAGATCTCATAGACTTCTGGAGTCGAGGAGCCACAGGAGGCACTCACCGCATGGATATGCCCCTGTGACCGTACCGGTTCCTGCCCGATAGTGCCGGCAGAATAGGTCACGGCACCGAAAAGCAGATTTCGCTTAACGATTTCCTCTCTGTCGGCGTTTAGTCCCACGTCCATCACTATGGCGTACAGTTCCTCCGGTCCCGGACTTAACGGGTCCTGCAGTGAAGCCCTGATATCATCAAGTCTTCTGATCTCGGGGACCGGTCCGAATACATTCTTGCCATATGTAAAGCCGAGTCGATCTGTTGTCGCTCTGATATCGAAACCAGGGTAGAACTTCATAGTGTCTTTTAAAGCATTTTCCATGTCTTTATCGCTTACTAATCCTCTCCGCTGCAAAAAAAACGAAAATTTCCATCCGCCTATGTCTCTCACCAGAGCGATAACCACCGGAATGCCGATGTGTCACGAACAACATAGCTTAAACTGCGAAATGTTAGAATTTTACCATAATCTGTAAAGGAAAGTCACGATCTGACCACGTGTACAGTCTTCATCAATTCCAAAAGTTCCCCTCTTATCACCAGTAGTATAGCCTTTTGTGATTCTTTCCTGATACCCCCAGAGAATAGCTTTATAGAAAGGATGTGACATTGGGACATCAACGAATGGTGTCTTTGAACGCGCAATAGGTTCAGGCATGTCACTATATCTCCAGATAAACATCATGATTTGACCACGCGTACAAGTCTCATCAATACCAAATTGACCTTTCTTTGAACCACTCGTATACCCTTTTGTAATGCCATACTGCTTAGCCCAGATAATAGCATTATAGAAGGGGTGCGATTTCGGAACATCGATAAACGGCGTACTCGATTCGAATGCCGGTACAGGTTTACCCGCCATTCGCCAGAGGAACATGATAGCCTGACCACGAGTACAAGGCGTATCAATTCCGAAGGTTCCATCGGCAAAGCCCTTTGTAATACCATAACGCTTCGCCCAATAAATAGCGTTGTAATACGGATGCGATGTATCCTGAACATCTGAGAATGTGGCAATTGTTTGAGACGGTTTTACAGTAGGTGTCACAGTCGGCTTTGGCGTTGGAGTAACAGTCGGTTTTGCGGTCGGCTTTGGTGTTGGAGTCGCAGTCGGCTTTGGCGTCGGTGTAACAGTTGGTTTTGTAGTCGGTTTTGCAGTTGGCTTTGGCGTCGGTGTAACAGTCGGTTTTAGTGTGGGTGTCACAGCCTGCACTGATAATGTATACTGTGCACTGGCGGCCTTGTAGTTCTTTCCTTCAGATGCATTTGCCCTTATTGTTGTAGTTCCGGATCCCTTGATTGTTACGCGGCCGGTGGTGCTGTCGACAGTGGCTACATTTGTATTGCCGGAAGTAAATGAAACAGAACCGTCTGTTGTCTTCGTCAATGTGTTGGTAAATGCAGCATCGTTTGCTTTCTTCGTAACATAACCAGATGCAAATGATAATTTTGCATCCGCCTTATTTATTGTAAAAGAAGTATTGATGGATCCGATATAACTGCCTGCTCCTTCTACCTTAACGGTCGCTGTGCCGGCATTGATATTGTTAGAATATTTGACAGTGTAATCCGTTCCTGATTCCAGTGTAAGATCTTTGTATTGTACTGTAACGCCCGGCTTTTTTTCTTTGCCGTCATAGGTATAACTTGTTGTGGAAAGTGTAACCTGTGCGCTTGCCAGATCGTTGTTCGAATAAGTATCGGTAAAATATTGTGCCATTTCCTGTGTCTTGGCAATGTAAATACTTCTGGACAGAATCGGCAGAGTAGTATATTCGTTACCGGCAGCATCATACATCGGAATCGGAAGTTTTACAGAGCAGGTATTCTTCTTCGGGGTTTTGATGGTCCAAATCTTATCACATTTACCAAACATATTGTTTGTGTTCGTGACTTTTGATGTGTCAAAACCACTGATGTCCAGATTTCTGAGATTTTCACAATAATTGAACATTTCTGACATATCTGTCACTTTCGATGTGTTAAAGCTGGACAGATTCAAATCCCTGATATTTCGACACAAATAAAACATGCCTGACATATTTGTTACATTCGATGTATTGAACTTGCTCAAATCCAGACCTGTTATATGTATGTCATCATAAAACATTCTGTTCATGGTTGTTGCTTTGGACGTATCAATCTTGCTCAGGTTAATCTCTTTTAAAAAGACATGTGAAAATAGACTGCTGGAATTTTGGGGACACAAAATAGTACCTGACGATTCGGATACTTTGACTGTATCTATAACATTAAGATCCGTCTGGCTGATCCAGTCCGTCCATAAAGTCCCGCCATTGGAATACAGAACAATATTTCTGGAGATGTTTGACGCCGTAACTCCATCGCCTACAAGGATATTATCAGCGCCAACTATATCTCCCTCTGGTGCTTCTTCATCCGTTTCACCATCTAACTCATAATAGTCATCATCCTCAAATGGATCTTCAACCGGAGCTCCCTCGTCAGAATCCGGATCTGCAGCAGGTTCTTCTAACAGTATTTCGGCAGCAAAGTCTTCTGTCATTTCCTCGTTGTCAGCCAAGGACGGTGCCGTTGCCTCCGTACCGATACCTTCACTGTCAGTTGCGGCTTGAATCAAAGTCGGGTTTGTCAGGAGAAGTACTGCAGCCAGTGCCAGAACCATATTTTTCCTATGTAGACTTGATTTCATTATTACTCCTTCCTCTCTGAAATATGCATGTATGGAGATATTTTCTTCACAACTACGGAAAGAAATCGACACATATATACAGAAAATAATTATTTCATAAATAGTAACACCCGTTAGTGTCAAAATCAATCTTGCACATATGGAATGCAAATGGGACAATCCACTCAAGAATAACAGGTACTATTTGTGAATTCATAACGCACATAAATTGCGAAAAATAATTATCTGTAATACTAGGGGTCTAAAATGAAGTTCAAAGAAAGTAGTCCAAATACAATTTATGTATGCCCTATTTACTGGTACTAGACTGACAAAAAAGCCAGCAGTCACCCTTACAAAATAACACAGATGTGCAGTGCCATATGAAGGCTGAATCAAGCGCCAAAGCAGTCACGCAGACTCATTTTTTGTTAATCAGCTGAGCAATCAAGAAAAATTACAGCCTATAAGCAGTCACCTTTATTGAGTTCGATACTGGTTGACGGTATGAATCTCTTATATCAGATTTTTATCAACGGCCGCGCCCGTATACTGGTGTAAATTAAATAGAGCCAATGGCTGAACCTTTAGGTATAATGTTAAACGACCAAATCCAACATAATACCAAGGAGGATGAACCATGGCTCAACTTAATATTACATTGAATCAGGAAGAAATACTATCACTTCTTCAAGAAAATAGTGGTGATGCTTTTAAAAAGCTTCTTCAGGAAAGCCTGAACGCTGTCCTTAAGACGGAGTCAAAGGAACAGCTTAAAGCAGAACCCTATGAACGGACAGAAGAACGCACAGACTGCCGTAATGGATCCAGAGAACGAGTCCTAACTACAAGGATCGGTACAATAACACTCACTGTACCCCGGCACCGGTGTGAGCCATTCAAAAGCATGATCTTTGACAACTACTGCCGGAGCGAAGCTGCACTCATTGCGGCGATGGCGGAGATGGTGGTCAATGGTGTGTCAACAAGAAGAGTTTCTCTGGTTGTAGAGCAGCTCTGTGGGAAAAGTATCTCCAAGTCATCCGTCTCCGAACTCTGTAAAGACCTCGACAAAGCAGTCAAAGAATTCAGGGCACGGCCTCTGGAAGGCAATTACCCGTTCCTTATTGTAGACGCAACCTACTTTAAAGTCAGAGAGAACCACAGGGTCATTTCCAAAGCTCTGATGATTGCGCTTGGCATAAATGAAAACGGTAAGCGGGAGATCCTGGGCTTTGAGCTGTATGACTGCGAAAACAAGGATAACTGGTATGACTTCCTTATGCATCTCCAGGCCAGGGGCTTGAAGGGACTGAAGGTGATCACTTCAGATGCACATGAAGGAATTCTTCACGGGATCAGGAGGGTCTTCCCACAAGTTCCATGGCAGCGATGCCAGTTCCATTTCATAAGGAACATAGTCGATAAAGCCCCCAAGAAATATCAGGCCGGCCTGCGCGTCGAGCTATATGCCATGTTCCAGTGCAGTGATATAAAAGAAGCAAGAAAGAAACGAGATTCAATCCTGCAGGACTATACAGATGTAGCTCCAAATGCAATGGAATGTCTGGATAACGGCTTTGAGGCTGCTGTAACAGTTTTCTGCCTTCCTGAATCCATACGCAAAATGATCCGGACAACAAATTACATTGAACGCATCAACAGAGAACTCAAAAGGCGTTCAAATGCAATCGGAGTCTTCCCCAATGGTGAGTCAGTTGTACGCCTTATGGGAACGGTGTTGATTGAGCATCACGAGAAGCTGCAGGGAAAGGGAAGACTGTTCTATAATCCAGCGTATCAGGAAGTCCTGGCTAAGTCGGACCGGCTTAAAGAGATTGCCAGAGAGCAGGCCGATCTGTACGCAGCCTGATGACCAGAAGACCGGCAACTGCCTGATACAAGGGCTGTGGATTTATGGATAACCGGCATTACGCTATGGACAATCCGTGGAAAAGCCGTGGACAGCTGAGCTGACCACACCTTTCCCACAGCTTGCCCACAGCTCCATAACCGCACCGGTTATCCACAAGCCCCACAGCCCCGGCAACGGACTACGGGCTAACTACTTCGCTCTGTCTGTTAGAACTATTTATTGTTATCAAAGTACCTAAAGGAATTTACACACAAATTCGGACTTGACTTTTATCAACACTTGCTTAAAGGTCATTTCAATGATATCGACTGCCTGCTAAATCATCCGGTCAGTCTCAGAGCCCCAAATTAGACAATATTGACTGCCCGACCTCTCTCCTGCCTTCAGTAGCTTAAAGCTGATTTCAATAATATCGACTGCCTGCAAAATCGCCCCTTCAGTCTCAAAACGCCAAATCGTACAATGTTGACTGCCCGACATCTTTCCTGCCTTCAGCTGATTAAAGCTGCTTAGCATGAAAGTGACTGCCGCACAATGCGGCAGCCCCTTCTCAGACACATATTTAATTAGAATCCCAGGAAGTCGTTGACAAGGATGACATGAATCCTGCCCGCATGCTTGGAATAGCGCGTGATGAGGAACTGGCAGCAGATCGTGTCCGGTGACTTGCAGTCCATGCAGGAGCCGGTCTTCGCGCATGGCGTTGAGAGACCGAAGCGCTGTGCATTGGTAGGCGCAGCTACATTTCTTGCGCGCTTCATGGCGCCGTCGACATCCTTACATACCTTGTTCATGCCGACGATGAATATGACTTTGCGGGGACCCTGCGCAATTGCGGATACGCGGTTCGCGTTCCCGTCGATGTTAATGAGCACTCCATCCTCAGTCATTGCATTTGCGCTGGACAGGAAGAAATCCGCATCGTAAGCCATCAGCATTGCAGCTCGCTTGTCCGTATACTGATCACGGTCGATGAAATTATAATTGCCCTCCGCAAGAGCTTTTACAAGACCGATTTCATGTGCGCTCATAGCGCCGCCCATCGTGACGGAACTTCCCTCCGGGATCAGCTGCAGGGCTATTTCTTTTGCTTCCTCTTTCGTTGCGGCATAGTATCCCGTCATATTTCTGGATTCCAGACCTTTAATTACTTTTTCAGCCAAAAGAGCGTTTCGTTTTGTGATGTTTTCGTTCACGATCAAATCCTCCTCTTTCTAAATGATTTGACTTCTCTGAAAAAAGTATAAGTGTCCGGAATAAAAAATGCAATTTACTTTTTCTGTCAGAACATCCAAATGACCGAACTATAATAACAGCCTGTCTGAACTGTTACGAACTATAGTTATCAGAAGCACCCCGTTATGATATGATAAAAGAGTACAAAAATAATCTCCCGCATCGGAGGCAGAGCATGACAGTTTTCGGGCATTTCTATCTGGATAAAGAAAAGGATATCATCGTAGATCTCTTTATGGAGGGGGAGAACCTCTCCTATGTGCTGCGCACCCCCAACCACGCGACGGGAAACTTAATCACCAACCTTGCCCGTCTCTGCGGTCTCACCCTCAGCTTTGACACTGACGGACTCAAAATCGTGCGCGGGCAGATTCCCTGCTATATCGACGACAAAAACAGGGCTGTCTATATTCTGCGGCTTGGAGACACAAAAGTTGCAAATATATACCCCGACGGAACCATCGAGCGCAAAGCCTCCATCCCGGCTATCGCCAAGACCCTTATGAGCCAGACCAAGAGCTATAATCTGGGCACATGGCAGACGCTGGTCAAGACCTACATTCCCAGAGATTACAAGTTCCGCACTGACCTTCACACCCACATGAACGCCAATCTGGATCCGGATATCCTGATTGCCCTTGGTATTCACCACCAGATTCGATATCCGCTCTACTATATCCGCAAGCTGAAGCTCCGCTGCACCCCGGCCCAGGAAGAGCTGCTTACCGGACGGCGGGAAGCAGCCGCGAAGCGCTTCAAGGACTCTCCGCTTAAGGGCAAATATCTGACCCGCAGAATCAACGACAACACTTTCATTAACTTCGCCGATTTTATTCTGGCGGATCCTGAGAATACTGCCTATAACCTTCCCAAAATCCGGGCTTCCCTGTCCATCTTAAAGGACGGCCAGGCTGTGTTTTCGAACCTCGAAAAAGTCTACCTGTACCGCTATGTCTTCACGAAGGGACAGGCTGCGGAGGATCCCGTGGATCTAACCTCCTATCCGGAAGTACCTGACAGGGAAATTGCCGAAGCATTGGCCAAAATGCAGGCAGACCGGAAAAATCCAAAATACGCAGACTTTTCGCTTCTGCAGGATAAGCTTCTTTGGATCGCGAGAGGCTGTCAGAAGCGTGGCATCTCATACATGGAAATCTCTGATACCGGTCTGGTCAAGCCGGATATGGCGGCATCGCTTCTCGGACAGATTCACGCGTCCATGCCGGCCATCAGCCTTGAAACCGGAGTAGTGCTCCGTTTTCTGGCCTCCTTCCGAAGAATTCCTTTGACAATCGTCCGTGATCAGGTGGAGCCTCAGCGTGTGGTCCAGGATCAGGTCCGTACACTCAGGGCTATCGCCTGCGATCCCTACGTGGCAGGATCCGACATAATCGGAGAGGAAATCAACGACATCCGGGACCTTCAGCCCTTGATCCGGGAGCTGGTCTCCATCGCCGGCGCTCATCCGGGGTTTGTCATTCGGATCCATGCCGGTGAAAATGATTCCCTGCGCAACAATGTCGCGGAGAGCCTTCGCTGCGTCAAAGATTCTCTTGCTCCTGGGCAGCCCATGCCTCCCATGAGAATCGGTCATGGCCTTTACACAGCCAATCTCCGCTCCCGCAGAGGAAAACAGCTGATCGAAGATCTCCGGGAAACCGGCGCAGTACTGGAATTCCAGCTGACCTCTAACGTCCGTCTCAACAACCTCAGCGTACTTGAGCACCATCCCCTCAAGCAGTATCTCTCTTACGGCGTCTCCTGTGTTCAGGGGACAGACGGCGGTGCAATTTACGGTACTGATTCCATAGATGAGCAGCTTTCCCTCGAGCGCATGCTTAATCTTACTTATGATGATATGCTCGCTATGCGAAAGGCCGAGGATCGCGTTCTTACGTCTTCAATGGAGACTTTTTGCCGGAAGCAGGCTTCATTTGCCAAACTATGCGGAAGCTGTGATCCGGAATCTATTTTGGCGGATCGAATCCGGAAAGAACCGGTGCCTGATAAGACCCTCATGATTGGCCGCGGACGGCTGGAGAGTCTGGAAAGCCTCGGGGATCAAGTTAGAGAAATGCCTTTAGACAAGGTCCCGGTCATCCTTCTGGGCGGAAGCTTCAATACAGACCGGCGACAGACACGGATGCAGGAATGGGCTATGGATCTGCTGCGTCGAATTACTGACACAGCAGACCCCGACAAAATCTTCTTTGTGATTGGCCACAGAATGCTGGCTTATGAAAAGGAACTGGTCCGCCTGTGCGGAGACAGATTTGAAATGTTCGCCATGGTCCCGACGCATCTGACATCGGAAGAAGTATCGCGGCTCAAAAAGAGCGGTGTCGGCATCCGTATCTCCATTGAGCCTGTCGGAATGGGTCTATACAAGAGTTTCGCATATGAAATCTTCAAGCGCCGTCCCTCGGTGGTCATAGCTCTGGACGGCAACTCTGCCGGCACCAATGTCATTCAGGAAACCAGGAACGGAAAACGCAAAGCCCGGATCTTCATCAATCGCCATGCCACGAGCCTCTATTCCAAGGCCAGGACGCTCCGCGGCTATACCGCGGTCATTGAGAACGCGGACGCCGCAGATCAGATCCTGGAAGCTGCTAAAAGTGTGTGGGACGAGATGCAGTAAAAGTAATCAATATTATTCTACTTCATCGAAAAAGTCCAACGCGTCTACCATCTGCAAAGTATTATACAGATACTCCGGGGAAATGAGCGGCCAGGAGAATCCCAATCGATACAGGGCTTTCACTGTGTAGCTGTTGTCCCATCTCGTCCACTGAAGCGATTCGTCGGCATTTCCCTCATAGGAAATCAGACTTGATACGATAATTCCCTTCGTTTCATCTGTAAGAGCTTCTCTGAAACGCTCACGGAAAATATCGTCCTCAACTACTTCGATATGGTAACCGCAGCGCTCAAAGGCTTCCAATATATTGTACGAATGAGATTTACTAAAGTACAACTGAAATTTTATAAAGCTCTTGCCCGGTAAAGGAAGGTGACGATCTGGCCTCTCGTGCAGTTCTCATTGATGCCAAAGGTGCCTTTCTTCACCCCGGTAGTGTAGCCATTCGTAATCTTTTTCTGGTAACCCCAGAGTATAGCTTTGTAGAAGGTATGTGTCTTCGGTACGTCTTTGAACGGCGAAACCGATACAGGCTTCGGCTCCGGCTTTCCCTTCAATCTCCATAGGAACATCATGCTCTCACCTCTGCTCACATTGCGGTTTATACCGAATGTTCCGTCAGGGTAGCCCTTAGTGATGCCTTTCTGGTGAGCCCACAAAATGGCCTTGTAGAAAACATGTGAAGGAGGAACATCTTTGAAAGGGCTCTTTGACACATACCTGGGCATCGGCATTCCGGTATACCTCCACAGGAACATGACCATCTCACCGCGGGTACACGGTTTGTCAATCCCGAAGGTTCCGTCCGAGTAGCCCTTAGTTATACCCTTTTCCACTGCCCAGTAGATAGCCTTGTAAAAGGGATGGTTGGGATCCCTCACATCGATAAAGATCGATGCTGCCAGTACCTTCGTTCTGCCGAGTACTTTGTTCCCTGTGCTGTTCGAAAGCTCGGTATATTTCTTCCCGTTGCGATCATACATAGCATATGGAAGAACAGTCTCGTCTTTGTTTATCTTCGCGGGAGTGATTAAAATATCCAAGGCTTTGCACCCTTTAAACATAAACATTGTGTCTGCTTTTGACATATCAAGGCCGTAGAGATCCACATATTTAAGTTTTTCGCAGCCCCTGAACATTCGATCTGCATATTTAACATTGGCCGTATTAAAGCTGCTAAGATCCAGGGTCGTCAGGTTCAGGCATTCTTCGAACATTAATTGCATTTCTGTCACTTTAGATGTATCGAGGCCTTTGAGATTGAGAGTCTTAAGGCTTTTACACCCTCCGAACATATAGGACATATCCGTCACATTTGACGTTTTGAGACCGTTCAGGTTCACCTGCTCAAGGCTTCGGCAGCAATAGAACAGTTCCCTCATATTCGTCAGTTTAAGCGTATTCAAACCACTCAGGTTCGCAGTCTTTAGGCTCTCGCAGTCTTCGAACATAAACTCCATCGTTGTCACATTTGACATATTTAATCTGCTAAGGCTTATTGCCGTAAGACTCTTGCACCCATAGAACATCCAACTTACATCCGTCACTTTAGACATATTAAACGGACTGAGGTCAATAGTCTTAAGGCTTCTGCATGACACGAACATATTTCTCATATTTGTCACGTTGGATGTATCAAAGCCCGTAAGATTTATATCCGTAAGGTTATACAGATTCCCGAAAAGATAACTGGACTCACCCGCTGTCCCTTCCGAATTAGCTGGCAGCTTTATTTTCGCAGTACCGGAACTATACCTGACCGAAATCGATTTAACCGAATTCCTGTCAATTCCGGCTCTCTCTAACCAGTCGCGCCACAACGTTCCGCCGGTTGCGGAAGTACTGTTAAAAAGCACCATTCTTCCATCAGCAGGATAAAACGACGCCAGGACTCCATTTCCGACTGTATAGATTGCACCGACAGTTTCTTCCGCATCTTCCGAATAAATTGCGTCCATTTCAGCGGCTTCTACAGTCTCCGCACCTTCTTCGGTAAGTTCCGTCGGAGCAACTTCAATCAATGGTTCGGCAGCTTCTTCCACAATCTCCGATTCCTCATAAGCGGAATTCTCCTCCGGTAAATCTACGATGTCCTCCACATCACCTTCTGCCACATTACTTTCCACTGTCGAAGCGTAGACTGTAGTGGAACACATTGAGGCAATTATGAAGATCGTAATCATGATTGCCAGATTCTTTTTCAATGCCCTCACTCCTTCCTATCTTACATTTAGTACTACTTATTATATCAAATCTTCAGTTCATTAAGAATATTTGTATATAATTTCTGAAAATGGTAGCAAAAGAAAAGTCATATTCTCAAAATGTTCTCGATGATTCCGCTTAAATCCCGTTCATGAAAAGCAATCCCTGCGCGGGCTGAAGAGGCACTTGCCCGGCTCTCATCCTGATTTTTGCCACAAAACTGAAGGCTTTCTATTTACAGGACTGGACGAGGCTGCCGCATACGCGGCAGCCCCTGCTGTTTATCCATATTTATAATGCTCTAGCCCTGTAAAGGAATGTGACGATCTGACCTCTTGAGCAGTTCTCATTGACGCCGAATTTACCTTTAAGATCTCCCGACGTAAAGCCAGTCGTTATCTTTTTCTGGTAGCCCCAGAGCACCGCATTGTAGAAGACATGTGACTTCGGAACATCCGGGAATGGGGCCTTAGCTACCGCCTTGGGCGACGGCTTGCCCTTCAGTCTCCAGAGGAACATCATGCACTCACCGCGGGTCACGTTGCGCTTGATACCGAATGTTCCGTCTGAATAGCCTTTGGTAATGCCTCTCTGAGAGCCCCAGAGGATGGCTTTATAAAAAGTATGAGTCTTCGGTACATCTTTGAAAGGTGATTTAGAAACAATCTTCGGGGACGGTTTTCCGGCATATCTCCACAGGAACATCATCATTTCACCGCGAGTACAGGGTTTGTTGATGCCGAACGTACCGTCCGCGTACCCTTTGGTGATGCCGGCATCGGCTGCCCAGTAAATCGCATTATAGTAAGGATTCATCGGGTTCCGGACATCGGGGAATACAAGGGATGATGGTTTAGGCGAAGGTGTAGGCAGCGCAGGTTTTAAGAAATCCTGTACTATCTTTTGCGTTTTTCCAAGGACAATGCTCTTTGATAACACAGGCAGTTCGGTATATTTTTTCCCAGTGACGTCATACATCGGAATGGGTAACGCAACGCCGCTTTTAATGTGCTTTTTGGGAGTGCAGAGGATTTCAAGGCTTGTGCAGTCAGTGAACAAGTTTTTAAAATCCGTCACCTTGGATGTGTCAAAGCTGCTCAGATCCAAATTAGTCAGGCTTTTACACCCTAAGAACATACCAACCATTCCGGTAACGTTTGATGTATCAAAGTTACTTAAATTCAGGCTCCTCAGGTTTCTGCAGTCAATGAACATCCACGACATATCCGACACTTTCGATGTATCAAAGCTGCTCAGATCCAAATTCTTCAAACTATAGCAACTATTAAACATTTCGAACATAGTCGTCACGTTCGATGTATTGAAATTACCAAAATTCAAATTGCTAAGGCTGACGCAGCTAAAGAACATGCCATTTAACTCTGTCACGTTCGATGTATCTAAACCGGACATATCCAGATCGGTCAAGCTGTCGCAGTTATCGAACATGTAACCCATGTCCGTCACGTTCGATGTGTCAAAGGAGCTAAAATTCAGATCGTTCAGATTGCGGCAGCTATCGAACAATAGCATTGATAACGGCGGCAGGTACATAGTTCCGTAGGAAACCCTGATCGATTTAAAACTTAATTTATCAATACCGAAATTATCTCTCCAGCGTCTCCACAATGTGCCCCGGTCTGAGTAAAAGCTGACGGCATCGGTGGAAGAATCGAAAGCAGCCGTAACTAAGTCTCCTACAACAGTCGTCCCATCCAACAGCTTTTTGTTCTGCGCAAGTACGACGCTCTGCTCCCCTTTCGGCAGTTTCGTGATATTATCACCCTTTTTATTGTACAGGGTAACCGGAAATTCAATTTCCAGTCGGTTCTTTTTTGGGGTCTGAAGAAGCTTTAGCGAATTGCAGTTCGTGAACACCTGATTTGCATTAGTCACTTTACTCAAGTCGGAGTTTTTAAGACTCAGGGTCCTGAGGTTGCTGCAGCCGAAGAACATGTAGTCGATAGATGTCAGGTTCGATGTGTCAAAGTAGCCCAGATCCAGACTTGTAAGGCTTGTGCATTTGAAGAACATGGCATACATATCCGTCACATTCGATGTGTCGAAGTTGCTCAGGTCCAGGCTGGTCAAACTGTTGCAGTTATAGAACGCAGCTGTCATAGTTGTCACTTTTGCCGTATTAAAGTTACGCATATTTACATCTTTCAGGTTTCTGCAGCCATAGAACATATAGCGCATATCCGTCACTTCACGCGTTCTAAAGTGTATTGTGTCAATACTCTCCAGATTGGTAAGTTCATAAAACAGAGAGTTTGAATCAGCCGGCAGGTTCAAAACATCTGTTGAATAGATTGATTTAATCTTATCAGTATCGAAACCAGACACAGCAATCCAGTTTCTCCAAAGAGTCCCTTCATCAGAGTCAAACTCTACCGCGCCGGTAACGGGATCGAATGTCGCCGTGACGCCATCGCCCACTTTTACACTTCCTCCGACGATTTCCTCCGGAGTCTCCTCTACGACCACATCAGCGTTCTCGTCCGAAGATCCGTCGGCATTCAGATTGGACGTCTCCTCCGGAATTATGGCCTCCATATCCGGCTCCGACGCGTCAATTATTGTATCGATTGATTCAGGTTCGAGTTCTTCTTCAAGAACCGGCACCGGAGCTTCTTCTCCGGTATTCCATATTTCATCCGCCACATCACTTTCATCTGTCGAAGCGCAGATCGTTGCGGGGCACACTGAGACAATCATAAAGATTGTCATAATGACTGCCAGATACTTCTTGATTGCCTTCATTTCCTTTCACTCCTCCTGCTTGTCCCATATTTATGGTTACTTTGTAATTATAACATATTCTCAGTTAATTAAATGTATTTAAATATAATATCTGAAAATAAAACTTTGTTATCCTCAATCACATTTTTTCTTCCGCGGACTATCATCGTTACTGAAACTTCTGTATCCCATTGAAGTATTCCTTTGCGATATAAATCGACTGTCCCTGTCTATTGCAGTAATCTCCGCTTTTGGGAACCATCTATGCAATGATTCCGCAAGTGCCCCCGGACCGCAACCGATCTCAAGTATTCTAAGGTCTGCGTTTTCGTCCAGATTAAAAATCTTTTTGTACTGTCCGAAGAACAGGTCGTGAAAACGAAGTTTACGGCTGAGATACAGTGTCCTTACTCCCTGTACATTTTCTGACCAGAAATTGTTCATATATACCTCCATAAAGTAAAAAAAGCCTCCTCTTAGATACGATTTGGACGTCCTAAGAAAAGGCTATCGCTTCCTCAATGGTATGCAGGCAGCCAGCCGGCATGGGCTTCAATCAGCTCATCACACATAGCAACAATATCATCGATGGAAAGCTCGGCGCTTGTATGAGGATCCAGCATTACTGCCTGATAGATGGCATCCTTTCTGCGGGTCATAGCTGCCTCAATGGTCATCAGCTGCACATTAATGTTGGTACGATTGAGGGCAGCACACTGCTCGGGAAGGTCACCTACATAACACGGCTGCACGCCATTGCGGTCAACCAGACAGGGAACTTCTACACATGCGTTAGACGGCAGGTTGGTAATCAGGCCATTGTTCAGCACATTACCTCCGATCCTTACCGGCTTGTCTGTTTCCATAGCTTCCATAATGTAGCTTGCATACTCTTTGGAGCGGGTATGGCTAAGATACGGATTGGCAGTCAGCTCATGGCCCCGCTTCTTCCAGTCATCGATCTGCCTGATACATCTGCGGGGATATTCATCCAGCGGGATGCAGTAGCGGTCGATCAATTCAGGATACTCTTTCTTAATGAAATAAGGGGTGTATTCAGATGAATGCTCGCTGGACTCTGTGAGATAATAGCCGAATCTGCGCATCAGCTCCAATCTGACCATATCATGATGCTTACCTTTTGACTGATAAAGATCATACTCTTCTCTGGCATGCGCAATCCTCTCCTCATCCCACTCCTCATCCATCATAAGCATGCGGAGCCTGTCTTCAAAGCTGCCGATATCAAGCTTGCCCTCATTATAAAGAAGGGCTCTTTTCCTGATCTCCGGATAAATATCCTTGCCGCCTTTAGTACATTCCAGAAGCCATGCCTGATGGTTGATGCCGGCAATCCTGCACTGAACTGTGTCATCATAACCGATACCCAGCTCATTCAGAATGGTCGGCGCGCAGACCTGAACACTATGGCAGAGACCGACTGTCTTCACGCCTGTATAGCGCAGCATGGCGCCGGTCAGCATAGCCATGGGATTAGTGTAATTCAGGAGCCATGCATCCGGGCACACATCCTCAATATCTCTGGCGAAATCCATCATTACAGGGATCGTGCGCAGAGCTCTGAATACGCCGCCTACGCCAAGAGTATCAGCAATGGTCTGCTTAAGACCATATTTCTTAGGAATCTCAAAGTCTGTAATCGTGCAGGGATCATAACCGCCGACCTGAATGGCATTGACCACATAGTTGGCACCGGATAGTGCCTTTTTACGATTATCGACCCCCAGATACTTCTCGATTCTTGCCTTGGATCCCGCATTCCTGTTAATCGCCTCCAGCATAGCTGCAGACTCGTCAAGACGCACCGGATCGATATCATAAAGCGTGATCGTGCTCTCACAAAGAGCAGGAGTCATCATGCTGTCACCCAGCACATTTTTTGCAAATACCGTTGAACCGGCTCCCATAAATGTAATCTTAGGCATATATCATTTTTCCTTCCTTAACGCATATTCCACAATGTTCGATTTTACTTAACCGGACAGCCGGCAATAAGCATCCCCTTGATAATATTTGTTCAAGGAAGTATCGAAAAACAATGCATTTACGCAACCATTTCTGTTAATTATACTGCCTGATACGCTGTAGTACAATCATGTTGTAAGTCATAAAGATCCTATTCTTTTCAGGCATGCGCAATCCGCTCCTCATCCCACTCCTCATCCATCATTACAGGGATCGTACTGTCCGCTCCGCATTTACATAGCCACCTCGAACACCATGATCCGTTCCCTCACATCCTCCCCCGGAAAGAGATCCGCGGTCTCGACCTCATCCACGAACATGAGCCGGTCTTCCCGCATGATGTGCGAAATATATTCTTCACTCGGATAATAAAAAAAGAGATACATCTGTCTCGGGTCTTCACAGTAGGAGGCGTAGATCCGCTCCAGCACCGGATACAGGATCTTCAGCGAAAACGGATTAAAGAAATAAAAACGGTCGGCTGACAGCGGTAAAGTAAAGTGTTCGGCATCGCTATGCGCAAATGATATCCTTCCCCGCTCCCCCCGAAAATCCCGCAGGTTCCGGACTGCGATATCAATCAGGTCACCATCGTACTCCACTCCGACGGCCCGGCAACCCGTGCGATGGCTTAGAAAGAAGCTTACACGCCCTTTGCCGCAGCCGTAATCAATTAGCGTATTATCCTTTGTTATATAACCCCGTTCCGCAAGTCTGAGAAGAACAGAATAGGCGGTCGGCTCATACGCGAAGTGATTGTAATCCTCGTTCATGTCGTTCCGCCCCATCGTTTTAATATTCAGACTCTTATCCCAGCCATAATCGTTCATGTTGCGTTCACAATGCTCCTTATCGATTGCAATTGTACCACAGGCATGGGCTCTTTGTCTTATACCGAAAGCAAGGCTAAACGTCTTCATCTCTCACATCTTCCCCCGTTCACTTGCTTCCGCGCTCTAAATGTTTCAGATAACATAACCCCTCTCCCATAGATTGGCGTCCACCTAGTGGTTTCATCCGGTATATACATTTTCAACGGTGATCTTAAATGTCTGCTATGCAAGTCACTCTCTTTCTTCATCATTTTCCGGAATGTCAATACGTTCGATTTTAAAGATGATTAGATTTTCCATCTCAGAATCATCTTCCGACAACAAAAAAGCCCGGTTATTTTCACAATAACCGGGTAAATTTGTCATCCAGCATTACATTGCCAGATAATCGATGAACTTCTCAAAATCCTCTTTCTCAAGGCTTGCAAATGTGCCATCCGCATTCATTCTGCACACAAGGCACCTGCTGTAAAGTGTAAGATCAAGTTCGGGGATCGTCGCAAGCGGTTTCATAACATATCCCCTCTTTTCATACACTTCAGCCTTCTCCTTTAATTGTTCTTCTTCAAATAACTTATTATAGATAAGAACAAGATTGTCGCTGCCCGGAATACGGACAATCGTCCTGTTGATTCGTTCTTTGTCAATACTAAGCTGATCACTGAGATATCCCAGAATAAAACGGTCCATATCTTCGGGATCAATTTCCATTCCGGTGCGGTTGCCATACATAGCCTGCATCATGACAAAAATCTGATTTTTACGGCGCTCTTCCATTTTCGCCTCTGCGGCACGCCTCTGTTCCTCAGATTGAACCTTAGCAGCAGCCTTTCTTTCGTTCCGCTCCTCCTCGCTGGGACGCTCCCATGTCTCATCCCGCTCATAGATCGGCTCATCATCGTCGTAATCCAAAAATGAAATCGCCCAATCTCCGCGATAGACACGCATTATGTCGTAATCGGGTTCATTTTCAAGGCTTCTCAGGTCATCATCAAACATATCGATATCGTCCATGCCGATTGTCTGGTACACAATGACCCGAGAAGTTTTCAGATAAATTCCCAATTCGCCTTCACGCAGCACAATAATGTCACCGTTTCTTAAATCTTCTTTTTTCATGAGTCGTATCTCCTTTCATATGTGCGTTTTTCAGGCGATTGCGATTCTCTTTGAAGAGCCTCTGTTTTGCAATTGCCTGTTGTTTTCTTTGTTAAACACATCATACAAAAAGATCTTTCAACTCACTACTTCTGCCGGTAGCATTTTCAAGTACGGAAAAGCGGCTTATATCTCCTCTCCCGTAGATTGGCGTCCACCTCATCAAGGCTCATCTTCTTCATAAAACCAAACCAGATGATCACATCCCTTTTCCTTCGCACGTAAAGCGGCGCCTGACCGGCATACTTCAGGAGGTACTGAACCTCCTCCACGGTCGTGCCGATGATGAGGCAGA
The DNA here is from genome assembly GCA_017514845.1 of Lachnospiraceae bacterium. GTDB lineage: Bacteria > Bacillota > Clostridia > Lachnospirales > Lachnospiraceae > Chordicoccus. Next base: position 111 of record JAFWIM010000109.1, on the reverse strand, counting down.
TACAGATCAGGGCATCCCTGGACGGATTTTTCTTTTTTCCGTTCACAATATTTCCCACGTAGGAATGGGTCAGCATAGCGGAAGTGGAAACGACAGACGCCTTGCAGTCAT
>JAFWIM010000108.1 GCA_017514845.1 Lachnospiraceae bacterium | reverse complement strand
TATACCAAATGAAAAAGGACGCCTCTAGGTTTTCACCTAAAGGCGTTCTTTTTCATAGGACTTTTTTCACAGCCCCTTTTTTTCTTACTCATTTCCTGAACAATTCTGGTTATTTTCTTGTTCAGACCATATTTTTTCACAGGGTCTGTTGAACTTCGAACAGGTTCGGTCTTCGCTTCGCGCCGGTAGGTGTGAAATCGAATGCCCTCTGAATGTTAGATATGACAGGTAACATGGATAAATTGTTAAATAGCAAGATTTGTGATATGATTCCTGTACTAAGAGAAGAGTGTTAAAAAAGATCTGTAAATGTATGATTGTTATTGAGATGACGAACAATAGGATTTTCCAGACAGTGTCTGGAATTTTGAAAGGAAGGAGGCTCTTATGGGAAATGATTTCATGGTGCCGCAGGAAATGATAGCGGAGATCAGAAAAATACTGCTTAATGCCAGAACTAATGTTGCACAGCAAGTGAATAATGAACTCCTTTCGGCATATTGGAACATAGGGCGTGTTATTGTTGAATATGAATAAGAAAACACCTATTTGGGGGCCAGTCTCATCAGCCTGAAAAAGGCAAAACACCCCATTCTATAGCTACATAAAAAACGAGCCTTGCATAAGCATCATCCATCGATGCAATGTGCAGGGCTCTTTTCATTTGTAACGGCGCTTCAGATTGGCGCGAGATTATGGCGCGATGTACTGGCGCAATGGAGGAATTAAGTGCCGGAACACATACAGTGACTGTGAAATTTGATGATGGTCAGGAAACAACCAAACTTACGGTTAAAAACAGGACAGCGTCCACAGACTCTGAACCTTCTAAACCAACAGATTCTAATTCTACCAAGTCAACGGGATCTGATTCGCCACAGACAGGCGACAACAGCAATATTAGACTGTGGCTTGCCCTGATGCTCCTGTCTGCAGCAGTAACAGCACTACTGATCAGCAGCAGAAAAAAGAAAGCAAGTAGTTAATTAGTTGGAAGCTCATGAGAACGCAGGGTGTCTGTATAATGCAGTCTTCCTGCGTTCTCTTTTTATTCGGAATGGAGCTCTTTTAAAATTGGCAATGCACATAGACTTGCTGTAAATAAACATGTAAATATGTTGCAAAAGTTGCGACGGAATGGTATCCTATCTTTAAAGGAGGATACGAATATGCCGAATATAAGACCAATATCTGACCTTCGTAATTATACAAGTGTTCTAAAAGAAGTAAAATATGGAGAACGGGTTTATCTGACACGAAACGGTGTTGGTGAATGCGCAATCATTGATATGAAGGAGTTGGACGAACTTGATAAAATGATTGCATTACGTGGACTGATGAAAGACCTGGATCGGGCAAAAGCCCGTGCGGATCGTGAAGGATGGATCGACGCAGATGAGGCAGAACGCATACTGGGGGTAGTAGATTGAAAAAAATAGTATATTCCCCGGATGCTATTGAGAAAATCCAGAAGATAGAGCGCCAGGTACGTGCGGAATATGGGGATAAAACAGCCCGGAAGGTAAAAAAGGCAATCACAGCAAGAATCCGTTCCCTCCAGACTTTAGAAGAACAGGGTGTTTCCATGTATGATCTCTATGGAGTCACGCCGGATTACCGTCGGCTTTTTGTTGCACACAACTATGTTTTCTATCTGATCGAGGGAGAAACGATACAGATCGTTAACCTCTATCACGAAAAAGAAGATTTTATGTATAAGCTGTTCGGTGTCAGCAGTGTGGATGAGGAGGCGGAAGCATACTGGGACGATATCGACTATGAAGAGTCTTTTTAAACAATACAAACAGGACATTTGGAATGACCTGGGAGTAATAATCCCTCTGGCAACATTTTGGCAACAGAAGATCAGAAAAGGAAGAGACACAGTATAACTGAGAGAAAAAACCGGCTAAAAGAGCACAAAACTTAACTGATATACGTTAAGTGACGCTTTGCCGGTATCGAGTACGAATAAGCTCAAACTTAGATAACAAGGAATGCACCAGGGATAATAACGACTAGGCGGAGGCGTCCGAAGGACGACTCCGCCTAGTCGTTGTTAGCCCGGTATACTCCGCCAACATACAGCGAGGCCGCGCCCCGCGCGGTCGAGCTGAGCCTGCGACACCCCCGGAAAGCCTTTATTTATGGTCTTTCCGGGGGCTTTCAATAATCTGTTGACCAAGCCATTGATCTAATAATCCGACAACTGAGATAATCACTCTGAGACTATCATATTATTTTTAAAGAAAACGCATTCATCATCATTACAAATCTTTGCCTCTGCTGATCTGATATTACAATGAAAAACATGTCCCAGCTGTAACTCCTTGTTTCCATAAAAGCGATATATAAAGGGGATACAGTTCTCCATTAGCTTATCGGCAAGAGAGATGGTTTGCTTTTGAAAAAAATCTCCGGTACATGTCATTAAGAACACAGGAGGATAGGCAGGTGTAAGATGGCTTACAATATCGATCAGATTCACTTCCTCCGGATCATCACTGTGATGGAGATATTCTGTCATAGCCAGTAAAGCCAGATCACTGCCATCCTCCATGAAACATGAGCATGTTACATCATAAACACCGCAGTTCAAAGCGATGGCTCTCGGTGCAAATCCCTCCGGTGAACGGAAACTGAATAGAGCGGCGAATTCAGGATTTGTACAGATATTTGTATAGATTCCCAAAATCTGCGCTCCCGCAGAATCGCCGACGGCAAATACGTTTGAAGTATCGAAATGATACTGCCTTTTATGAGATAGTACCCAGGAGAAAACGCTGTTAGTGTCTTCAACAGCTGCCGGAAATTTGTTCTCTGGTGCCAGCCTGTAAGTAAAATTGACAACTGCAAATCCTCTCTGTGCCAGACTCATGCAGTAAAACTGGTACCGATTCTTATCTCCATTCATTCCGACAATGCTTTATTCGCCATAAGAAAATCTTTCGACCGTCCCATCCCCGGTCGTGTACAGGACCTCATGGGCTGCACGGTCCATACCGACATAGAACCCGTTCCAAAGCTCGCTGTAATCGCTGCTCACCGCTTCATATTCAAAGAGCTTGCGGGATTCATCGCCTCCTGCCGCAATGGTGAATTCTTCTATCGGGAACATATCACGCTCTTCCCGAAGTTGATCCGTCATCATGAAATAACTAAGGGGCGGGCGGTCCTCCGTCAGACCGTAGGTGGGGTCGATGTGATAACACTTTCCGCCCAGATTTACAAATACCCATGAGTGACCCTCGGCATAGTCTTCCGAATAATGGACGGTACCGCCCATCTCCTCCGAATCGATTCCTACCTGGAGGAGCAGATAATTATACAGTCCGGCAATTTCGTTACAGATTCCCCGGCCTTCCGTGAGGCACCGATAAGGCGACTGCTTATCCATCCACGCCAGAGTGTGGTCATACATTTCGTAATCGTAAGTATAATTCATCGTCATATACTCATACAGAGCGAGGATTTTCTCGAAGTCACTGTAATCGTCGCTGATCGAATCATTGAGGATGCCGGTAATAGCTGCTTCAAATTCCTTTTCCTGTGCCAGAAACTCCTCCTTCGGAATCAGATAAATGATCTTCGCCTTGCCATCTTCCCACGTGCCGGTCTCAACTTTCTCGCGCGCCACAGGAAAGAAAAAGTTGGACAGACGTCCGCTGCACCAGCCCGCAAAATCCTGATCCGGGCACGCGAACGAATCCTCGCCAGCACGCAGCGCGTCACAGTAGGCGAAGAACGCATCCCTCTTTGCTTCTCCGAACTGTTCCAGATAGCGGGAGCCGAAGACATGTGGATTGAAGGCAAAATGGCCCTCTTCGTTGTTGGAAATGTTTTCGATAAAGCACTCTGACTCCTGCCCGGTTTCCTGTTCCGGCTGAGATTCTTCCACTGTTCCGGTTTTCGGGTCGGTCTGTTCTTTTTCTTCCACAGAATTATTTTCTGAAGGAATATCTTCCGGCAAGGAAACGGAAGACGTCCCGCAGCCTGCAAGGAGAAAACAGATCAGAAAGAGCGGCAAATAATAGCGGATGGATTTCATAGGGGTCCTCTCGTACAATTGATTACTGTCAGCAGTGAGACTTGAATTATCGAAAAATACCTTCGGTATCATCATAACGGATTCCACCTCCGACAGCAACGGATACGGGAATATGTTTCGTAAGGTTTTCGGGGGGACGCGCCGGCTGGGAATGGGGGAAGCCTACAAATACAACGTCATACTGCGCCATGTCATCCACTCTGGAGCTGATGGCAAAGCATTGACAATATGAAAATAATGTCATATCATTTATGTATCCAATCTGGGCACACAATTTGAAAAAGTGCCCAATCTGGGCACTAAGGAGACGAAATGCTGATTGATATAAAAGAGTTGAGAGATTCAACAGGGATGACACAGAAAGAATTTGCATCCAGATACGGAATTCCTATCAGCACATTAAGAAAATGGGAACAGGGTGAGTCATCTCCCGCTCCGTATGTAGCCGCCTTACTGGCAAGAACACTTCCGGATACAGAGTCTTCTTTAAAAAGAATAAAGACGCGGGGTGGAAAAACCTACTATTACAATCCGGCCAAAAAAGAAGTCTCAGATGTGAAAGGAAACCGCATCACGATTCAGGAAGATTTGGAAGGTGTGAAAGAGCAGAATCTTGCGTTGTATCTGGAAGATTTGTTTGAGGGATTCTATCGGCTGCAGGATAAATTCAATCGAGACTGCCGGTATGATAAAGAAGAAGATATTTTGTGGAGTTAACAGCGGAGGAAGGTATGGGCAAAGATACAAAAGAATACTTCCTTATGCACAAAAACATAAAAGATTGACACCGCTCTTTCGAAATAGTTCCGAAGGACTAACAAAGAGGCTGTCGCATTAAGGCGCGCCGCCACTATATATGGCAGACGATATTTGCAAATGTCTGCCATATATAGTGGTGACACCGTCTAATGCGACAGCCTTTTTTTAAGCATTACTCGCCGTAAGAAAATCTTTCGACCGACTCATCCCCGGTCGTGTACAGAATCTCATGGGCTTCACGGTCCATACCGACATAGAACCCGTTTCAGAGCTCGCTGTAATCGCCGCTCACCGCTTCATATTCAAAGAGCTTGCGGGATTCGTCGCCTCCTGCCGCAATAGTGAATTCTTCTGTCGGGAACATATCTCGCTCTTCCCGAAGCTGATCCGTCATCATGATCAGCAGCGAGACTTGAATAATCGAAAAAAACTTCGGTACAATCTTCATGGTCAAAAGTATTCCGCCACGAACACCAGCACACTCCTCTTATCCATCCTGATACTTTCGTCTTTTACATATACAACTTTTCCCGGATCCGGAATCGAATTCGGCAGATACCATTCAGATGTGTCAGCGGCAATCTCCCAGCGGTAGTGATCCGGGAGGGAGGGCAGCTGGCACATTTGCTCTTCCCAGTACACATTGACCGCAAGGCACACAAAATCATCCTGGGTCTTATCTTCAGTTCGCCCTGCGTATAGAACTCGCAGGACATAATTCCCCTCCTCCGGGAGGAATGTCTGAATGTCGGGGTACGCACCGACCTGCTCAGGGCATGTTCCGGCTTGCTCGGGGGACGCACCGGCCTGCGTTCCCAGGCGGGTTCCACACCCGGCGACCCCGTAGGGCTTCCTCACGATCGGGTGCTTCTTGCGGAGCGCGATCATATGTCTGGTGAACAGCCAGTGATCCTGATTTTCCCGCTTTTCGTGCCAGTTCAGCCATGATATTTCATTATCCTGACAGTAGGCGTTGTTATTGCCGAACTGCGTGTTCAGGAACTCATCTCCGGCGGGGAACATGGGAATTCCGCGGCTCATGAGCAGAACCGCCATCGCATTTTTGGCCAGCTTCTTCCGCAGGGCTACAATCTTCGGGTTACCGGTCTCCCCCTCCACGCCGCAGTTCCAGCTCCGGTTGTCATCGGAGCCGTCGGTGTCATTCCAGCCATTTGCCTTATTGTGCTTTCGGCTGTACGTGTACATATCCCAGAGCGTAAAGCCGTCATGGCAGTTCAGGAAGTTGACGGAGGCGGTATTCCCGCGGGATTCGGGGTCGTAGATATCCGTTGAACCGGCAATGCGCTTTGCCGCTGTCTCGATCAGAGACAGATCCCCCTTAAGGAAATTGCGCATATCATCCCGGTACTTGCCGTTCCACTCCGCCCAGCGGTGCCAGGCGGGGAAGGTGCCGACCTGGTAGAGGCCGCCGGCGTCCCAGGCTTCGGCGATGAGTTTTACATCGGCAAGAATCGGATCAAATGCAAGATTCTGCAGCAGCGGCGGATTATTCATCGGCGACCCGTCCTGATTGCGTCCGAGGATGCTCGCAAGGTCGAAGCGGAACCCGTCGATGTGATAGGTCACGGTCCAGTAGCGCAGCGAGTCAAGAATCATCTGCTGCACGACCGGGTGATTGCAGTTCAGCGTATTGCCGCAGCCGCTGAAATTGTAGTACTTTCCGTCCGGGGTCAGAATATAGTAAATGTTGTTGTCGATCCCCTTGAAGGAGATGAAGGGACCGCCCTCGCCCCGCTCCGCGGTGTGGTTGTAGACGACATCGAGGAAGCACTCAATGCCGTTGTCATTGAGCTCCTTGATCAGCCGCTTGAGCTCCGCCCCCTCGCGGTTGTACTCGCGGCCGGCGGCGTAGCTGGTATTCGGCGCAAAAAAGCTGATGGGGTTGTAGCCCCAGTAGTCGATCAGCTGCTGCCCGTCAACGATGCGGTCGTCGCACATCTCGTCGAACTCAAAGATCGGCATGAGCTCGACCACGTTGACACCGAGGTCCTTCAGATAGGGAATCTTCTCCCTAAGGCCGTCAAACGTCCCGGGATTCTCCACTCCGGACGACATATGCTTTGTGAAGCCGCGGACATGGACCTCGTAGATGATCAGGTCCTCCATCGGGAGCAGCGGATTTTTGTCGGTCCCCCAGTCAAAATTGTTGCGGACGACGCGGGCCTTGTAAAAATCCTCATCCCCAGGCTTTTTCCCCCAGACGCTCTGCCCGGTGACCGCTTTGGCATAGGGGTCGAGCAGGATCCGGCTTTTGTCAAATGTAAGCCCCTTCTCCGGATCGTAAGGACCGTCGATGCGGTAGGCATATTCAAACTTTTCAATATCAAGATTGAAGACGATCATCGCGTAGACGTCGCCGATGCGGTAGGATTCCGGAAATTTGAGTGTTGCAAATGGCACATCCGCCTTCCGTTTGAACAGCAGCAGCTCCACGCTCGTCGCTCCGTGCGAGTGGATCGTGAAGTTTACGGCTCCGGGGAGCGCGGTGGCCCCGTTCAGCTCGTAGAGACCGGGGCGGACGCGGAAGTCGCCGATCTTGTCCATGGCGACCATGTGAATATTTTCGAGGGGACCGGTGAAGAGTTCTTTCTTTCTCATAGCGCTTTCTCATTTCAGATGAACCTCCACCACCATGCGGTGCGGAAGCTCCTACGGATGTGGTACTCTGTTGTTACGCTCGTGCCAATGCCCAGGGAGAGTGGGGCACTGTGCGGCTGCTATACTTTTATAATACACGCTAAGGGGGTCTCTATGAATATGGTTTTTGTAAAATTTTACTTTTATATCGGTGTGCGCCCCCGGATAAAGGAAACTTTTTTAAAAACCATACTTTACGACATAAAAATGAGATTTCACGACAAAAGCACGGATGCTTTCTGTCAATATGTTAAAATATCAACAGTATAAGGAGCAATTTTTTGACACGTAGGAACCAGAGGAGGAAGATGTGATGTCAAAGAAACAGGCCTTTAACCCATATCTGCCCAGTTGGGAATATGTTCCTGACGCGGAGCCCCACATCGTGGACGGCAGGGTTTACGTGTACGGATCGCACGATCTTTTTAACGGTATTAATTTCTGTCTGGGAGACTATGTCTGCTGGTCTGCCCCTGTAGACGACCTTGGCAACTGGACGTACCATGGCGTGATCTTTCGGAGAGAGCAGGATCCTGCCGCACCCAAAAACCGGATCACCAACGGTCTTGCCGCGCCGGATATGGTGGTGGGACCCGACGGAAGGTATTACCTGTACTATTTCATGGGCGGGACGAAGATGATTTCCGTCGCGGTCTGCGACGAGCCTGCCGGCAAGTACGAATTCTACGGCTATGTGAAGTATCAGGATGGCACGCCGATCGGAAAGAGGAACGAACCGTTCCAATTCGATCCTGGATGTCTGATGGACAATGACGGCAGGCTGTATCTCTATACCGGTTTTGCCTTCGGAGGAAATCCGATTCTTCTGGACGGCTCGAAGCCAACGACCGAGGGTCCGATGTGGTTCGAGATCGATACGAAGGATATGCTGACAGTCATCTCGGGAGATGACCTCCATTATATCGGTGTCCTGACAGGAGAGAAGGCAAAAGGAACGCCCTATGAGGAGCAGCCTTTCGGAGAGGCCAGCTCAATGAGGCGCTTCGGGGATAAGTATTACTTCATATACAGTTCCCTGAACAGCCATAATCTCTGCTATGCCGTGAGCGATAAGCCCACCGAAGGATTTGCCTTCGGAGGAGTCCTGATCAGCTGCGGCGATATCGGTCTCCCCGGTGTTCCGGATGTGAAACATGCCCATATGGATACCGGCAACACTCACGGGTCGCTGATTGAGATCGGCGGAAAATATTACATTTTCTATCACCGTCACTCCAACCGCAAGCAGTCTTCGCGTCAGGCCTGTGCCGAAGAGATCCGTTTTGAGGACGGCAGATTCTTCCAGGCGGAGATGACCTCCTGCGGACTCAATGACGGTCCGCTTCCCGGGAAAGGACATATTCCCGCCTACTGTGCCTGCAATGTTTACGGAAAGAGAGGCACGCGTTTCCTCAGCATGATCAAGTACCCCAGAGGAAGCAGCCCGTTCCTGACCCAGAAGGGTAAGGACAGGGAGAAAGGTCCGGATCAGTACGTGTCCAATTTCTGTACGGACTGCACCGTGGCTTTCAAATATTTTGACCTTCGGAACACGACAAAGATTCGTATCCACCTGCGGGGGTACGGCAACAACTGCAATGTTGTGATCCGGAACAAAGAACAGGGCGATGTGATCTGCCGGATTCCGGTAAAGACCTGCAAGGACGGGGAGAAATTTATCGGTAAACTTCCGGAAGGTCTGGGGGAGAAGGAAGCGCTTTACTTCTCTGTTGAAGGAAAAGGCGGAGCATTTGATTTTATCTCATTCGACCTGGCATAACTGAGTATCAAACCGGCGCAGAAGCGACGTAAATGAAAAAAAGGAGGTACAAAATTTTATGAAGAAAGGAATAATGCGCGGACTGGCAGGTATATCCGCCTCTCTGCTCGCGATCTGCTTTGTGGCGACATCTTATACGGCGACCAGGGCTGCGTTTATCAATACGCGTCTGGGTACGTCCAGCATGAAGCTGGTCGAGACAGGCGACCCGTCAACGGACAAATACTACTACAAGTCGGAGTTCTCTTCACTGACGGATCTCGTGGAAGCCAAGAAGTCACTGGCGGCGGAGATTTCATCAGAGGGAACGGTACTGTTAAAGAATGACAACAGCGCGCTGCCGCTGGCTGCAGGTTCAAAGGTGACCCTCTGGGGACACAACACCATCTTTCCGGCACTGGGCGGTATGATCGGCTCTTCCGCAATTGCCGCTGAAGGACAGGAATCTGCAAGCTTTATGAGCGCATTCGGTTCCCGCGGCTTTGCGCTCAATGAAGATTTCATCAATCTCTATACCAGCGATGAAGCTTTCGCATACACCCGCGAGACGTTTTTCCCGGGCGCAGGTCTTCTGCCGTCGTTCGCGGCCACATGGGAACCCGGTCAGTTCTATATGACCGGTGAAATTCCGGCAAGCATGTATACGGATGATCTGCTTGCAACAGCCGATGATACAACCGCAATCGTTGTAATCACCCGCGACAGCTCGGAAGCTGCGGACTATCAGCCCGGCATGGTCTGCGCCACTGAGGGTGATGCCTTCGAACGTCCCCTCGCTCTTTCTCAGTATGAGCAGGATATGCTGAACCTTGCAAAAGCTCACAGCACCGGTGTCATTGTGCTCATCAACGCCGATAATGCCATGGAACTGGAGAATCTGAAGAACGATCCTGACATCGATGCCATCCTGTGGATCGGCGCACCCGGCCTTTACGGTCTCAACGGTGTGGCAGATGTCGTTGCCGGAAATGTCAATCCTTCCGGTCGTTTGGTCGATACATATGCGGTTAATTCCACATCCGCGCCGGCTATGCAGAACTTTGGCATGTTCCTCTACACATCTTCTGCCGAGGACGCTGTGGATCTGGATGACTGGTACATTGTAGAGACTGAAGGAATTTACAACGGTTACAAGTACTATGAGACCCGCTACGAAGATCAGGTGCTCGGCCAGGGCAACGCGGACAATGCTGCGGGCTCTACAACAGGCAATGCATGGAGCTATGCGGACGAAGTGTCCTATCCTTTTGGTTACGGCATGAGCTATACAACATTTGAACAGAAGCTTGATGCGGTGGATGTAAGTGTCGACGGCGGAACTGCGACTGTCACCGTGACGAACACCGGCAGCACCGCCGGCAAGTCCGTTGCTGAACTTTTTGTACAGACTCCCTACACCGGCGGTATCGAGAAGGCATCGATCCAGCTCGCTGGATTTGCCAAGACCGGTGAGATCGCGCCGGGTGCAAGCGAGACCGTGACAATTAAAATCGATCCGGCACTTTTCGCCAGCTACGATGAGAACGCAGTCAAGGCCGACGGAACACAGGGCGCCTGGGTGCTTGAGGCCGGTGATTACTACTTCGCCATCGGCAACGGCGCTCATGAAGCCCTCAACAATGTGCTTGCATTGAAGACCGGTTCCGAAGATAAGCTTGTGAAGCTTAACGATGAAGGCGTCAATGCGGCCAACGCATATCTCTGGACGCTGGCGGATACGGATATCGAGACCTATTCGGTCAACGTGCAGAATGCACTGCAGGAAATGGATATCAATAAAGTCATTCCGGGAACGGCAGAGTATACCACCCGTGCAGACTGGAGCAAGGGCTGGAAATCGGTTGATCCCATCACTCCGACTGAAGAAATGAACGTAGGACTCGGCAATGACAACTATAAACTCAATGCTAACGGAGAGGGTGTTACCTGGGGTGCTGACAACGGACTTACTCTGCTTGACATGGTCACTGTTGAAGGAGACGGCAGCATTACGGTAGCAGATCTTGACGATCCGCGTTGGCAGAGCCTTGTGGAACAGGTCTCGCTTGATGAAGCCATCCAGTTCATCGAGTGCGCCGGCGACGATATTGAGAACATTGATTCTGTCTTACTGCCCCGTACATTTATGAATGACGGCCCGATCGGTTTTGCCTATGATCAGCTTGCAGGCTACAAGACACGCTGGAATAAGAGTGATTCCGCAGCGCCCACTTATGTGTCCGGCAGCGAGGCTGAGAGCACATATTCCATGGCTACCAATCCCACGGAACCGGTCGTTGCAGCTACCTTTAACACGGAGCTGATCCGGCGCGAAGGCGAGCTGTACGGAGAAGATGCCCTGTGGGCGAAAGAAAGCATCTGCATCTGCCCCGGTGTCAATCTGCATCGTACACCGTACTGCGCACGTAACCACGAATATTACTCTGAGGATTCTGTACTCACGAACCTGTGCGCGATGGCCTTCTGCGAGGGAGCTTCTTCCAAGGGTCTTGTAACGCAGGCAAAGCATTATGCGTTCAACCATCAGGAGCTTAATCGCTCCGGACTTTCAACATTTGCAACTGAACAGGCGTGCCGTGAAAACGAGCTGCGCTGCTTCCAGGGTGTAATGTCCACCAATACCACTGACACGGTCATGACAGCATTCAACCGTGTAGGTACCGTATTCGCCGGTGCGCATGAAGGTATCCTGAAGCAGATCGCCCGCAATGAATGGGGCTTCGAGGGCGGCTTCGTCACTGACATGGCGGCGGCCCAGGCTGCGGAATACATGAACTGGTGTGACACCGTGGCTTATGGCGGCGGCCTGATGCTGGCCAGCACCAACGGCAACTTTGCCAACACAAGCTTTGGTATCATGGAGAACTCCAGGGATGCCATCGCATCTGATACTTACTATCAGGAGCAGATGCAGGAAGGCATCAAATACTGGCTGTACGCTCTTGCACATTCCAACATTATTAACGGTCTGAGCCAGACGACAGAAATTGTACCTGTTACACCGTGGTGGCAGATGGCTCTCTATGTTGCGGACGGCATCCTTGCCGCTCTGACAGCACTGTTCGTATTCCTTGGGCTTAAGAGCAAAAAGAAAGTGAAAGAATAAGAAGGGAGAAGAGCAATGAAAAGAACGATCGGTTTTTATATTGAATTTGCTGCCGCTGTAGTCGGTCTTGTGAGTGCAGGGCTTTATGGCAGTTCGATGATAATCACAAAGAATACGTATACTTTTATAATTGCTGCGGCTGCGGTAGCTATTATCTCATCTTTTGCCGCAACTAAAAACCCGAAGGTCTTCAACTGGGGCGCTCCGCTTGCGGCCTGCCTCATGGCAGCGGGCATTGCTTACAGCATCACCGTTATGTCTGACCCGATCGGATATTTTATTTCCGGTCTCTACAC
>JAFWIM010000107.1 GCA_017514845.1 Lachnospiraceae bacterium | reverse complement strand
CGGACAGAAAGCTGCGTTTACGGGTATCTTTTCGCCGCAATTCGGGCAAAATTTGGATGCTTCACCGGTCGTTCCCTGATCATTGTCCCACGGTGTTGTATTCCATGATGTATCACTCATTGTAAAATCTCCCTTTTAATAGTAAACTCCATGGTCTTTCTGCCACTGGTTCAGGGCATCGAAATTTGCTCTCTCATAGCTGTTAAAGTAATTAGCCCTGAGCACGTCCCACTGATTGGACGGGCAGACGCGGCGGACACTCTGATACCAGCCTTTATCCTCAAACTGGTCTCTCGCATCCTGTGCTGTCTGCGAGGAACTCGTGAACTTGAATCCGTATCTTGCCAGGAGTTCATTGATCGCCAGCTGAGAGAGCTTGTGCATCATGTTGGCGTCCGATGACTCAAGCACCTGATTCATACGAGCAGTCGTCAGATATTCACTGCTGCTCTCAGGGAACAGGAAATCTGCTGCGTTCGCCTGAATACCGTCATAGATTGTGATGACCTCCGGGATAACGACCTGCGGCTGTGGCGGAATCGGGGTTGCAGTCGGAAGCGGAGTCGCAGTCGGAAGCGGAGTAGCTGTCGGCAGTGGGGTAGGCGTGGCCGTCGGCAACGGAGTGGCAGTGGGTATCGCAGTAGGAGTTGCCTCCTGAGCTTCCGCCTGATTGTTCCCGGTATCCTCAATATTCTCCGCCGCCTGAGCCTTGGCTTCGGCATCATAGTCAGTATTTTCGGTTGTCTGAGATGACAACGACTCTTTCCCGTGGTTACCCGATTCCATATTGCCAAAACCGATCTTCACCAGTCCGGACCTCAGGATCAGGAATAATGACGCTGCAATGACCAGCAGAGACACAGCGATAATAACTATCGGCAGTCTGCTTTCCTGCTCATCATCGTTTTTTTTCTTATTTTTCTTTTGTCCGTCCGCCGGCGGCAGATAAGTGCTGTTGTCGCTCGTTGTGCGTATCGGCTGTTCTGACGAACTGTATGTTACTTTGTTGTTCATCTGAACAGAGGTCTGGCTATCAGTCTGCTGAAAAGCAGACGTATGCCCGGATTCACTCACCGGTTCCGTTACTGATACGGACTCCGCTCCGCAGTAAGGACAGAATTTCGCACTGCTCGGGATTTCTTCAGAACAATTAGGACATCTCATAGCTCTACCTCTCAGATATATATTAAGAAATCTTGTCATGGAGCGTGAAGCATAGTACGCTCCGAAGCCCTCACCTGATGATTATATCACATCTGAGCACAAGCCCGCACACTTATGATGTATTTTTCACCTGACTAAGGACTGCCAATCCACCATACGCATCACTATCCTGCTCCCGGCAAGAGCTTACGCGTGCCCTAAAGGTCCGGCTTCGCGTCACGAGCACGCCTCGCTCCGCCGGGTTGGTGCTGCAAAAAAGGAGAAGCAGGATTTCTCCCACTTCTCCCAGAGCACCATTTCATGTAATTTTTGCTTATTAAGATTTATCCAAAGTATCTCTCCAAGAGTCCCTTGAACGCCTTGCCGTGTCTTGCCTCGTCGCGTGCCATCTCATGGACTGTGTCATGGATTGCATCGAGGTTCAGAGCCTTAGCTCTCTTAGCCAGGTCTGTCTTGCCTGCTGTTGCGCCGTTCTCGGCATCAACGCGAAGCTGAAGGTTCTTCTTTGTGCTGTCTGTCACGACTTCGCCGAGAAGCTCTGCAAATTTTGCTGCATGCTCTGCCTCTTCATAAGCAGCCTTCTCCCAGTACAGACCGATTTCCGGATAGCCTTCACGGAAAGCAACTCTTGCCATAGCAAGATACATACCTACCTCAGAGCACTCGCCTTCGAAGTTAGCGCGAAGGTCAGCCTTGATGTCTTCCGGAACATCAGAAGCAACACCGACAACATGCTCAGATGCCCATGTCATCTCTTCGCTCTGCTTTACGAACTTCTCAGCCGGAACCTTACATACCGGGCATCTTTCCGGAGGTGTGTCTCCTTCATGTACATAACCGCATACTGAACATACCCATTTTGCCATAGTTTTTCTCCTTTTTCTGTTTTTTAATGTCAACCCATCCCAGCATCCAGGCGGGATCTTGACTATCCTTACTTTTCTTAACAATATCACATTCACTGTAAATAGACAACGCTAACTGAGATTAGGTCTTAAAATTATTCCGACTTCTTGCCTCAGTTCAGACAGGCTGTTCTTATGTTACGTTTCCGGCAGCAAATCATCCATCTTCGTGAGAAAAACATTGTATATCCGACCGAGAGATCGCGTAGTCGGCAAGCCGCCTTCATCTCGCGTTTCACGCTCGATGTCGGGCGGGCGCCAAAGTGCCTTCCTTTCGTGCCCTAAAGGACTAGCTTCGCGTCGCGAGCACGAATCAGGCACCTTGGCTTGTCGCCTACACAAGCTTGCAGGGCAGGATATACGTTTTTCGATGAAGATGATGTTTGCGCCGAATTCTGAAACTCCGCTACAGCCTGTCTGAACTGTCACATCTTCCTTTTCTGCTGCCTTCCGGTAATCGCGACCGCTGCCGCAGGGCTGATGATCCTGCCGGCTGTCACGGCGGCCTTCATCCTGAGAGTCGGCACAATGATGGTCTTTCTTCTCAGCATCTGGCGCACCGCGTACCTCACACAGTACTTAGCTGATATTCCCGGAAGGGCAAATTCCACATCCGCAACGCTGTTGAACTCAGTATCGACCGGTCCGGGGCAGAGCGCGCCCACATATATACGGCTGCCCGACTCCTTAAGTTCTCTGGCTATCGCCCTGGTAAGGCTGGTGACGTAGGCCTTCGTCGCGTAATATGTCGCCATGTATGGACCGCCCGGCAGTAACCCTGCGGAGGAGGCCACATTGAGCAGATAGCCCTTGCCCCGCTTGTTGAACTGCCGCAGAATTCCTTTTGCAAGGTGATGGACAGCGGAGACGTTCACATCAATCATGGACAGATCCTTGTCGAGATCCGTCTCCGTGAAGACGCCGCAGTCGCCAAATCCCGCATTATTGACGAAAACCGCGACAGGCAGCTCTGCCGTCCTCGCAAGGACGCTGTCACGCTCCTCTCTCACCGACAGATCCGCGGTCATGATCTCCACTTCCACGCCGTATCTGCTTTTTATTTCAGCGGCAAGCTCTATAAGCCGCTCTCTTCTTCTTGCGACAATAAACAGATTAAGTCCTTTTTCGGCAAAAGTTCTTGCGAATTCGGTTCCGAGACCGGAGCTCGCTCCTGTTATGACTGCGTAATACTTCATGTTGTTCTCCTTTATTCTGTCTTACATCCGTGACAAATATCAAACTGTCTCATTCGCGCTCTTAGCGCATCACCGGCACGCCTCAATAATTTCAAGTCTCGCTATTTACGAGTAAAGAGTACTCTGCTTCGATCTCCATGACCCTTTTATATAAGTACTCGTTGGTCGGCACTATAAACCCGTGCTTTTTTGCCAGCCTTATCACAGTTCCGGCGAAGAGTTCTACCTCCGACTTCTTCTTATTCACGCGGTCCTGAGCCATCGATGGCATGGACTCCGGTGAGAGCGAAGCCATAAGATCCACATAACCCGTAAGGTCCTCCTCTGTCAGGGGAATCCCCTCCGCATTCGAGACGAGCTTGGCTTCCCGCATTGCGGATACCATGATCGCGCGTGGCAGGCTTCCTTCCTCGGAGATTCCACCGTACCCGGTCCCAAAGACCATGCAGGCCTGGTTGACACCGACGTTCAGCATGAATTTGCTCCAGATGCGGTGGCGGATATCATTTTCAACCGTATGCACAAAATCAATGCTGTTAAAGAACGTGTCAAGGGCATCCAGCTTCCCCTGCATGGAAGGATCGACAATCCCGAGGCAGAAGACTCCCGGTTTTTTATAATTGAGTTCGTGTCCGAAGAATGTGGCATCCATGCCCTGGGCTACCGCGTGAATCACCTTCTCGCTGCCAAAGCGCTCCGCGAGGATTTCTTCGCTGATGACCCCGTTGATGGCCGATATAATAATGGTCTCCGGTCCCACAGCCGGCTCCATCGTATCAAGCGCCTGCCGAAGTCCTGTGGCCTTGGTCGCGACTATAATGAGGTCGGCGTGTTCGGCTTCCGTCGGTGTGATGATTCTGAAATCATACGTTTCCCCGTTCACCTTGTAGACAGCGTCTTTATTCTTCACATATCGGGCTTCATCCATGAGGAATGCGACGTTTTCCCTGCCGATTTTGTTCTGGATCTGATACCCGAACATCGTGCCGAGTCCACCCATTCCGATGATAGTGACATTCTTAATCGTGCTCATTTGTTCCTCCGATCTATTTCGATGACAGCGAAATCCTGCGCCCGGGTCTCGTGGGGAGAGATTTCGATGGCTGTGAAATCCCATGCCCAGATCTCGTGGGGAGAGATTTCGATGGCTATTAAATCCCATGCCCAGGTCTCGTGGGGCGAAACTTGATCTGTATTAATTGCCGGCTGCTTTTTTATATTATTTTAGCAATTTGCGTACCTATAAACAACCAAAAGAGGAGCAACATAATCTCCATTGGGTCATTCCGCATTATTGACGCCTGAACAGAAATAAGGAAGCCCCAGAACTCAGGGCTTCCCTATCCTGTATCTTATGTGAAATTTTTAGAGCTTTGTAAATCGCGATCTGCCGTGCCTAAGCATGCGTAACAATGCTCCAGTGGAGCATTGTGCAGCTGAGGCTCAATCTTATCTGATTTCAGCGTGCCACTCCTGCAGCGAGCGCACCTCCCCGTTGCCCATCTTCTGGGCAAGCGCGATACCCTCCGCAGCGGCCTTGGCGGCAGCCATGGTCGTGATATACGGAATCTTGTACTTGATCGCAGCCTTCCTCAGATAGCTGTCGTCATGAGCGGAATCCTTGCCGATCGGTGAATTGATGATCAGCTGGATCTTGCCGTTGGTCATGTGATCGAGGATGTTCGGGCGGCCTTCATAGAGCTTCTTGACTCTCTTGACCGGCAGATGAGCCTCCTCGATGAGGTCGCAGGTCCTGCCTGTAGCCATCAGCTTGAAGCCTGTCTCATAGAGGGCTCTCGCAATCGCGACGACCTCGAGCTTGTCCTTCTTGTTTACGGACAATAGGGCTGTGCCGGCGAGCGGCAGAGAAGCATTTGCTCCCTCTTCCGCCTTGAAGAACGCCATACCCGGTGTCCTTGCGATTCCGAGGACCTCACCGGTGGATCTCATCTCCGGACCGAGGATCGGGTCGACTTCCTGGAACATGTTGAACGGGAAGACGGCTTCCTTGACGCCGAAGTACGGGATCTTGCGCTCTTTCATATTTGCAACCGGCGACGGACGGCCTGTGAGCTCGCTCGTGATGATGTCCGTGGCGATCGGCACCATGGAAATGCCGCAGACTTTGGATACCAGCGGAACCGTGCGGGACGCGCGCGGGTTGGCTTCGAGAACGAATACCTTATCGTTCTCAATCGCGTACTGCATATTCATGAGGCCGACGACATGCATCTCCTCAGCGATTTTTCTTGTGTACTCCTTGATCTTCTCAAGGTTCTCCGGCCAGATGTGCTTAGCCGGAAGGATGCAGGCAGAGTCACCGGAGTGAATGCCCGCAAGCTCGATGTGCTCCATGACTGCCGGCACGTAGGCGTGTGTTCCGTCGGAGATCGCGTCCGCCTCGCACTCGAGAGCGTGGTTCAGGAAGCGGTCAATCAGGATCGGGCGGTCAGGTGTGACACCGACAGCTGCCCTCATGTACTCCGCCATGGACTCGTCATCGTAGACCACTTCCATGCCGCGGCCGCCGAGAACGTAGGAAGGACGGACCATGACCGGGTAACCGATCTTGTTCGCGATCTCAATCGCTTCCTCAACGTTGACAGCCATGCCTGACTCCGGCATCGGAATGCCGAGCTTGTCCATCATTCCGCGGAAGAGGTCGCGGTCCTCCGCGAGGTCGATGACCTCCGGGGATGTGCCGAGGATCTTGACACCGTTCTTCTTCAGGTCGGAAGCGAGATTCAGCGGAGTCTGGCCGCCGAACTGGGCGATGACGCCGACCGGCTTCTCTTTTCTGTAGATGCTGAGGACGTCCTCAAGCGTGAGCGGCTCGAAGTAAAGCTTGTCGGATGTATCGTAGTCCGTGGAGACAGTCTCCGGATTGCAGTTGACGATGATCGTTTCAAATCCGAGCTTCTTCAGAGACTGAGCCGCATGGACGCAGCAGTAGTCGAACTCGATACCCTGACCGATACGGTTCGGGCCGCCGCCGAGGATCATGACCTTCGGCTTGTCCTCATTGACCGGATTGTTGTCCGGCGCATTGTATGTGGAGTAGTAATAAGCGCTGTCCTCTGTACCGCTGACGTGGACGCCGTCCCATGTCTCGCTGATGCCGAGCTCTTCGCGGCGATTCCTGATGTCATCCTCGGAGACCTCAAGGATTTCACTCAGATACTTGTCGGAGAAACCGTCTTTCTTAGCCTGGATCAGCAAATCGTCTGCCGGGACAGAGCCCTTATGGGCGATGAGGGCTTCCTCCTCCTCGACGAGTTCCTTCATCTGCTCGATGAAATACTTCTTGATCTTTGTGAGCTCGTGGATCTCATCGACCGAAACGCCCTTGCGCAGTGCCTCATACATGAGGAAATGGCGCTCGCTGGAAGCGGTGTCGAGCTTGGCCAGCAGTTCTTCCTTTGTGAGCTTGTCGAATCCGTTCACGTGACCGAGACCGTAGCGGCCCTTCTCGAGGGAGCAGATCGCTTTCTGGAAGGCTTCTTTATAGTTCTTGCCGATGCTCATGACTTCGCCAACGGCGCGCATCTGCGTGCCGAGCTTGTCCTGAACACCCTTGAATTTTTCGAATGCCCATCTTGCAAATTTCACTACGACGTAGTCCCCGTCCGGCACATATTTGTCGAGCGTGCCGTACTTCCCGCACGGAAGCTCCGAGAGGGTGAGGCCTGTCGCAAGTTTCGCGGATACCAGTGCAATCGGGAAACCTGTCGCCTTGGACGCAAGCGCGGACGATCTGGATGTACGCGGGTTGATCTCGATGACGATAATTCTGTCGGATACCGGATCGTGCGCGAACTGTACATTTGTACCGCCGATGACGCCGATATGCTCGACGATCTTGTAAGCCTGCTCCTGCAGACGGTCCATGACCTCCTGTGAGATGGTCAGCATCGGGGCCGTGCAGAAGGAGTCGCCGGTGTGGACACCCATCGGGTCAACATTTTCAATGAAGCAGACCGTGATCATGTTGTTGTCCTTGTCGCGGACAACTTCGAGCTCGAGCTCTTCCCAGCCGAGGATGGACTCCTCAACGAGGACCTGATGCACCAGGGATGCCTGGAGACCGCGGGCCATGACCACTTTGAGCTCTTCCTTGTTATAGACGAGACCGCCGCCTGCGCCGCCCATTGTGTAGGCCGGGCGAAGAACGACCGGGTAGCCGAGTCTGTCGGCAATCTCAAGACCTTCTTCCACGCTGTAAGCGACCTGGCTTCTCGCCATCTCGATTCCGAGCATGTCCATGGTCTTTTTGAATTCGATACGGTCCTCGCCGCGCTCGATCGCGTCGACCTGAACGCCGATGACCTTTACATTATATTTATCGAGAACACCTTCCTTGTAGAGCTCTGACGCAAGGTTGAGGCCTGACTGTCCGCCGAGGTTCGGGAGCAGCGCGTCGGGGCGCTCCTTCGCGATGATCTGCTCGAGGCGGGCTACGTTGAGCGGCTCGATGTATGTGACATCAGCCATCTCGGGGTCAGTCATGATCGTTGCCGGATTTGAGTTGACGAGCACGATTTCATAGCCAAGGCTTCGAAGAGCCTTGCAGGCCTGAGTACCGGAATAGTCGAACTCACATGCCTGACCGATGACGATCGGGCCGGATCCTATTATCAGTACTTTATGTATATCAGTTCTCTGTGGCATATAGATCCTCCTCTAAAATGTGCGCTTGCGCCGATTTATGCGGGTCGCATGCTTTCCTGTCCATTTTATCTTTCCTATTTTGCAATAAATCGGTCCATATAACAAGCAAAAACTTTTTTATTTTTCGCAAATAATTTTAATCCGACGCAGTTCATGCACGCTGCAGCCAGGTTCAAGGACCGGCGCAGTTCATGCACGCTGCAGCCAGGTTCAAGGACCGGCGCAGTTCATGCACGCTGCAGTCAGGTTCAAGGACCGGCGCAGTTCATGCACGCTGCAGCCAGGTTCAAGGACCGGCGCAAACATCATCTTCATCGAAAAACGTCATTCCTTCCTTCCGAACTAAAAAACGCATACGCGTTTTTGATTTCTCAGTCGGAACGACAATGTTTTTCTCATGAAGATGAATGCTTTGCCGCCGGTAACCAAAGTATATGTGCAGCCTGTATGAACTGCTGCCAAATAAGCTTCCACCCACATGCGGTTTTGCAGCTCCTACGAACGTGATGCTCTGCTGTTACTCTTCCCAGTTCAAGGATTGCTCGCAAGACATGGCGCGGGATTCGGGTCAGCGCGTTGTTCTTCTTGGTCTTCGTAACAGTTCCGAAAAGCTGCTCTTCCGATTCACTTCCGGCGGCAAAGTATCCATCTTCGTGAGAAAAACATTGCAGGTCCGACCGAGAGATCGCGCATGGGCGGCTTGTCGCCCGCGCAAGCTCGCAGGGCAGGAGCTGCGTTTTTCGATGAAGATGGTGCTTGACGCCGGATCTCGAAACTCACGTGCAGCCTTTCGGAACTGTTTCGTAAGCCCCCAGTATTTTTCGTGGTGAATTCACACAGAGCGCAAATCATCCACAATATCATCCACATTATCCACAAATCCACCGCCCACACTGTTCACACAGCACGCCGATTGATTTCTCGAATCATTTTGTCATCCAGAATTAAAGAAATATTCAGACACAAGGTGAAAATGCAGCCCCATTTCACAATAAAAACGGACAGTCCTCCCGAGTTTCCGGATGACTGCCCGCCACTTCGCTAATTCATATTCACTGAATCTCTATAAAATTATGCCTCTGTGACTGCCTCCACGAAGACATCGAGGGCTTCCTCGTCTGACGCGTGAAGCGCACTCTTAATTGTTAACACGTTATCCACAATCTTCACATTCTTGAGTGTGGATAATTTCTCGTTCATGAGCTTTGCGGAGACCGGTGCCCATGTGCCGTTCTGAGCGAGGGCGATGACCTTATTCTGAACTGTCAGGCACTCCATGTCATGAAGAAGATTTGCCACCGGCAGATAGATGCCGTTGTTGTATGTCGGGGAGAAGATGACGATCTTGCCGACTCTCCAGATCTCGCCGATGATATTGGACGAATGTGTCTTGGAGATATCATAGACCTTGACATCCTTGCCGCTCTTTGCGCGGAGTTTTGCTGCAAATGCCTCAGCCGCCGAAGCTGTATGTCCGTACAGAGATCCATAGATGACGACGATTCCGTCGTCTTCCGGCTCATACTTGCTCCACTTCTGATATTTGTCGATGAACCATGCGATGTGCTCGCCTCTCCAGACCGGTCCGTGCAGCGGGCAGATGAACTTAATGTCGATCTTGGCTGCCTTCTTTAAGACTGCCTGGACCTGCGCACCGTACTTGCCGACGATATTGGCATAATACCTTCTTGCGTCATCGAGATAATCCTTCTCGAAATCATAGTCATCGGCGAAGATGCTGGATTCAAGCGCGCCGAATGTGCCGAACGCGTCCGCGGAGAAGAGTGCGCCCGTCGTCGTGTCATATGCGAACATAGCTTCCGGCCAGTGGACCATCGGAGCCATGACGAATGCAAATGTATGAGCGCCCGTTGAAAGGGTATCTCCCTCTTTGACGACGATCTTCTTCATATCGGCCGTCTCCGGGAAATAGTTCTTCATCATCTGGAAGGTCTTTACATTTCCTACCAGAGTGAGTTCCGGGTGCATTGCCGCCACTGTCGCGATCTGAGAGCAATGATCCGGCTCCATATGGAGAACAACGAGGTAATCGAGCGGACGGCCGTTCAGGGCTGTCTTAAGGTTCTCGAGATACTGGTCAGAGATGGAAATATCGGCTGTATCGAAGACCGCAGTCTTCTCATCGAGCACAATATAGCTGTTGTAAGAGACGCCCTTCGGGAGCGGGAACAGATTCTCAAAAAGAGCCAGCCTTCTGTCGCTGCCGCCGATCCAGTAAATGTCCCTGGTTACTTCCTGGATATTGATCATAATACTTCCTCCATACTGATTTTTATGATTCAGGTAATTTATAACTGCATGTCATATCCCGAATCCCTCTTAAAGATCCGGCGTGGGAGCCGGTCAGTGTCGTCTGACATACTTCCGGACTGAATTCCCACGATATACATATTATATTTGAAATAATCTCTGACTGCAAGAAATACATCACTTTTGACTGAGGCCGCCGACCATGCTGCGAAGCAGCGGTCCGCGCTGCGCTGTGAGGATGCTTCAGAAGATGCTCTCCCGAAATCTGTCGTCGTGAAGAAATTCCTCTGCGCAGGCTGCCGTCTTCGCAAGATAAGTGATGACATCCACCGGATACTGTCCTACCGCCGTCTCGCCCGTCACCATGACGGACGCCGCGCCGTCGAGGACCGCGTTAAATATGTCGGAGACCTCCGCCCTGGTCGGAACAGCGCTCTTCTCCATCGACGCCAGCATCTGGGTCACGACCATGAACGGAACGCCGGCCTTACGGCACTTTTCCGCGATCATTTTCTGCACCGCCGGAAGTTCCCACAGCGGGACCGCATTTCCGAGATCCCCTCTCGCTATGACGATCTCATCTGACACGGGAAGTAATTCATCGAGGCACTTTACTCCGTCCATGTTTTCTATTTTGGCAAATATCCTTATATCTCCTGCGCCCGCCTCAAAAAGCGCCTGTCTGACAGTCTCAATGTCCTGCCTGTCTCTCACAAATGGCTGCATGACCGCAGTGACACCGTATTTTTTTGCGACGCGAATGTTGGCAAGGTCGGTCTCCGTCATCGTCGGCGTGTGGATTGAAACACCCGGCAGTGCGATGCTCTTT
This sequence comes from Lachnospiraceae bacterium, assembly GCA_017514845.1. Classification (GTDB taxonomy): domain Bacteria; phylum Bacillota; class Clostridia; order Lachnospirales; family Lachnospiraceae; genus Chordicoccus. The sequence goes on along the minus strand of JAFWIM010000107.1, from coordinate 7,335 downwards.
CTGCCTGTCAGTGTCCCGCCGCGTATGACCCGACAAAATGCTCCGCCCTCTGCCTGAGCAGATACCACAAGCAGGATCTTTCCGTCATCAAGCAGGACCTCCTGTCCTTCCGAAAGGAAGGGTACTACACTGTCCGGGACGGGCACCTTCGGCAGCAGCCGTAAGCTGTCATCACCGGGCATCGCATCACTATCTGCAGTCGGCCCGTTTTCCCGTACCGCATAATAGAACTGATTACCGAGAATTACAGTCTCCCCCTCATGAAGGGGCAGGGGCTCCATCCTGCCGACCCGAAGCTCCGGTCCCTGCATATCAATGAGAAGCTGGGGACTCACCCCAGCCTCCGCGGCAGCTTTATGCAGGTTCTCTATGAGCGGCGCTGACTCCTCCAGCGTCACATGCGAGAGATTGAGACGAATGCCGGTCATCCCGGCTTCAAACATTTTCTGAAGGACCGCTGCCTCGCGGCAGGCAGGTCCGATCGTACCGTAAATATCCAGCATAATTACACCTCGATTGTCGATTTGCCGCCTGGTAAGTAATCACTGCTTGACGAACATATTTCACTCTGTTAACATAATGCACCCCGCTTTATGCGGGCGAGGAGCACTGCATAGCGGCAGGCGGTTGGCCTTCATTCTCCGAAAGGAGGTGATTGCATGCCTATTACACTTAAATTTCATGTGTTTGGTTTTACCATCACAGTCCGTGTAAAGAGCAACAACCGCCACTCGGCAAAGTGACGGTTGTTTGTAATTAAACCACTGTTTTTGTCCTGAGGACAACCGCTTGTCGCAGTGTTCCTCTTTCATGTTTTATGATAAGGCATCAGGTTATATTTGTCAAGTTCGGGCAATTCTCCAGGTCGAGCCTACATCACGCCCCGAACAGCCAGTCCCACCAGTCCTGGCCTGAATTGTCGTTCGAGCCGCCGCTGTCTTCACGCCCGCTGTCGTAGCCGTCCGAGTTGCCGTTGTCATCTCTGCCGCTTCCCGTATTCCCGTCGTAGCCGCCATTGCCGCTGCCACCGGAACTTCCGCCGGAGCTGCCGTTCCCGGAATTGTCGCTTCCGCCGTTCCAGAAGTCACTCCACCAGCTTCCGCCGGAGTTTCCGTTGCTGCCGGAATTTCCGCTGTGACCGCTGCCGCTGTCATTTCCGTGGCTGTTTCCGTTACTTCCGTTATGGTTATTCCACCACTGACTCCACATACTCGTATGCTCGCTGCAGGAGTGGCTTCCCTTCATGTTGTCCGGAATTACGTAGGCTGCATCCTCGGTGCCTTCAGTCGCGGACCGCAGGTAGACGTGCCGCTTAGAGTTCGGGCAGTAGGAACCCGCCTTCTCGCCGGAAGATGTGCATACCTCGACCGCGACATGGCAGTCACACTCTTCGGTCGGCTCCGTGCCCTCGGCATAATACTCCACCGCAGTCATATCCCCCTGCTCCGTCACGTCGCAGAGTCCGGTGACGGCAATTTTCCCGCATTTGGTACATATGATGCATTTGACGAGTCGACCGGTCGAGGCGAATTCGGCATTTGCAAGACTCTCGTGAGCCCGCGACATAACGGACTTCCAGATGGTCTTCACATAATCGCCGCTCTCCTGAGCGGAATTGTCATCGTTTCCTCCCCAGATTCCGCATGTCAGGTAGGGTGAGTAGCCGATGAACCACGAGTCCCGAACATCGTTGGTCGTGCCGCTCTTCCCCGCCAGAGACATGTTATCGAAATTGGCGTCCACGCCGGTTCCGGAATCCAGCACATCCTCAAGGGCGACCGTGAGCAGTGCCGCTGTCTCCGGTGTGACCACCTGGTGCTTTTCGGGCACTTTTTCAAGCAGCACCTGACCGCTCCTGTCGACGATCTTCGTATAATACACAGGTTCAATGTACTCTCCGCCTCTGGCAAGTGTGCCGTAGGCCGCAGTCATCTCTAGATTGGTGACGCCCCCGTAGGTCCCGCCGAGGGCAAGCGCCTCGACTCTGTCCTCATCCGTCAGCGTCGTGATGCCGAAGTCTGAAAGACTCGACCAGACCGTATCCATCCCCAGCTCCTGGAAGCACTTAAGGGCTACAATATTACACGACCGGGTGATGGCCTCATGGACGGTCGTCATCCCTTCGAACCGGCCATCGCTGTTCACGATCTCTGTGCCGTCCGAATAGGTGTAGCTCGCATCGTCGATTGTCGTCCCCAGTGTAAAGGCTCCGTTCTCAATGCCGGCCGCGTACTCTCCGATCACTTTGATCGTCGAACCGGGCTGCCTCTTCAGCATCGTCGCCCGGTTCAGGACCAGATTGGCTTCCTTGGCTCCCCGGCCGCCGACCATGGCGCACACAGCACCGGTGTTCGTGTCAAGTATGACCAGCGAAACCTGCGGGTCGGCAGAAAAGTATTCGCTCCGGTTGGCTTCCTCCTCACAGATAGCCTGAAGTCGGCTGTTCTCTGTCGAGTAGACTGTGAGGCCGCCCCTGTATACGAGGTCCCATGCCTCCTCCTCGGAGCACCCTTTCTGATTCATGAGGTCGCTCACTACGGTGTAGAGAAGCGCGTCCTCAAAGTAGCTCATGATTTCCTGCGGATTGCTGTTGTCCGTGGCTGCCTGGGCGATTCGATCGTAGACGGGATCCGCCATGGCCTCATCGCGCTCTCCCGGGGTGATATACCCCTGCTCAAGCATCTTGTCGAGGACAATTTCCCTGCGAGCAGCGTTGTTCTCAGGATTTTTTCTCGGGTTGTAGGTCGTCGGATTCTTGGTGATCGCGGCAAGGACAGCCGACTCAGACAGAGTCAGCTCCGATACATCTTTATTAAAATAATATCTTGCCGCCGTCTCGACTCCCCAGTTTCCTCCTCCGAGGTTAATCGTGCTCAGATAGTTTTCAAGGATCCAGTCCTTGGATACTTTTCTCTCAAGGCAGACTGCGAGGAACTGCTCCTGAAGCTTTCGCTCCACCTTCTCTGCAAATGATGTCTCGCTCGTCCACTCCTCAAACACATTGTTCTTTAAGAGCTGTTGCGTGATCGTGCTTGCTCCCTCATTGAACCTGCCTCTGATCACTCCGCGGACAAATGCCCTGCAGATGCCGTACACATCTATACCGCCGTGCTCATAAAACCTCTCATCCTCGATTGCCACAAATGCGTGCTGCAGATCATCGGGGATCTCCGAGAGACTCACGTAGACCCGGTTCGATTCCTCCCCGGAGAGCGTCAGTGCGACATTTCCGTCTGTGTCGAGGACGCTCGTTCTATACCATTTCGGGGCCGCGTCGAGAATGCTGATGGACGGTGCCATCATAAAAACACACACAAGATACACCATGACAGCCGCAGTCAGTACGGAAACTCCGGATATCACAAATACCAGAATTCTGGCCCTATCCAAATTTTTTGTTTCCAATAGGTCACCTCCTGACTGAAAACTCGCCGCTCTGCCGTGGTGAGAGCGCAAAATCTCTTACATGATTATTTTTAACACCCTTTTGTGTGCAAATCGTGTTCTGTTTTTTGCGAATAATTTACGATTGGTTACGTTTTGTGATAAACTGTTGTCTGACGCGCTCAACGCGCGAGCCGAATGGAGATCGCTATGACAAAAAAGAAACCGTCAATTATACTCCCGATCATTCTCGCGTTCGTATCGGCTGCCCTTATTTTTTTCTGCGCAGCCGGAGTCCACGCGGATGAACTTCCGGAGAATGTAATGTTCGCTGTGACCCACAACGCGGGCGGAGAGCCCATCGGTCCCTACTACGATTTCGAGGCGGAGGGCGGGACCCGCTATCTCTTCCTGCCCGGAGGATTGGGTGATGAGCTTAAGATTCAGTGCTCCGGCGACATCACACACATCAGTGAAGGAAGCCTGGACACAGGGGCAGGCACGATCACCGGAAGCATGGGGGCTTTTATCGCTACCCTGTCGGACGGCCGGGATGTTCCCGTCGTCATCATGAGATCGAAAATTCCGTCGCTGGAGATCTCACTCTCCGACTCGCTCGATGACATCCACAGTGACAAGGATAAAATCAGCACCGGAGCTGCCGCTGTCCTTATCGATCCGTCGGATCCCGGGAATAATTTCGTCTCCGCAGGTGACTGTGAATTCAAAGGCCGGGGAAATTCCTCCTGGGAAGTGTACGACAAGAAGGGGTATCAGCTGAGGCTCGGGGAGGCCCGCATGGTCCTCGGGATGGATCGGGCCAAAACGTGGGTCCTTCTTGCAAATGCCAGCGACCCCACACTGCTCCGCAACAAACTTGTGTATGATATCACCCGGCAGATGGATCTGGCATTTGCCCCGGAAGGTGAATTCGTAGATCTGTGGGTGAACGGCGATTACCGCGGAGTATACCTCCTGACTGAGAAGGTCCAGATCGGCCAGAGCCGCCTCGACCTTACGAGCGGCCACGGCATAATAGCGGAGTTCGACAATGCTTTCTATAACAATGAGATCTTTTTCCAGGATTACTTCGGGAATTACTTTGCGCTGAAGGATTCGGCGGATCCGGAGGGTCTGAATGACTTTCTGATATTTCAGGAGGCAATCGACACACTGGACTACCTGCTGGACCATAAACGGGAATGGCGGGAGATAGAGAAGAGGATAGACGCGGAGTCATTTGCAAGAATGTACTTAGTGAACGAATACTTCGCGAACTGCGAGTCAGCCGTCACCAGCTTTTTCTGGTATCAGGACGGTGAGGACGACGTGCTGCACGCGGGCCCTGCATGGGATTACGACACCTGCATGAGGGACGGCGTGGAAGATCCCGCCGAGTATTATGTGTATAAGAATACGTTCTACAACCGTTTCCTCCAGTACACGGAGTTTCAGCAGCTCATCACTGAAATTTATGCAAATGAATGCCGCCCCCTCTTTGAGGGAGCCACGAGCGACATGTACGCGCTGAGGGACCGGATCTCCTCGTCCATCGATATGAATTATATCCGCTGGGATGTGCTCGGCGGAACAGATGCCAAGGGTCACGATTCCTTCCCGAGCTATGAGCTGAATTTCAATGACCAGCGCACATGGCTCAGGGAGAGAGCCGAGAACTTCTCGCCTGAAGGCGTCGTGGGCGAAGTCGTTCCCTATGCGTTCAGCCTCAGCATGTCGGAGGACGGCAGGTATGTTGACTTCTACCTGAGCTCAACGAAACGGGCGATCGCCCAGGCGGAGGCTTCCGTGTGGAGCGAGGCCGGCGGAGCGGGCACATCTGTGAGGATCCGCGCGGAGCGCGAGGACAGCGAAACCGGGCTTTCGAGATGGCACGCAAGGTACGATCTTGGCACTTCGCGCTATCTCGGCACCTTCAAAGTGCAGATGCTTGTGGGCGGTCAGCCGTGCCAGCCATCAGTAGAAGGCTCATTCTTCGTGAGTTCCCTGCCCGAGGATACCGGCAGCTATACATTTGAAGGGATCGACTTCAGTCCTGTCTTTGATCCGGTCTACTACGCGATGCGGTATCCGATCGTAAGGAAGCAGGTGGGCTATGACAAGGAGAGGCTCTTCGCCCACTTCATCTCAACAGGCATAAGAGCCGGCTATCAGGGTAACGAGGCCTTCAATGTCCTTTGGTACAGGGAGCAAAACGAGGACCTGGCGGCAATCTACAAAGACAGCTATCTGTCCTACTACGAGCATTATCTGATCAAGGGTATGGCGGAGGGCAGACCGGGGCATCCGTAAATTCAGATGGGCACGCAGCGCGCAGCAGTTCGGACGAGCTGTCTTGTGGTTCGTTATTGGCGCAAAGAATTTATCTTCGTGAGAAAAACATTGCAGGTCCGACTGAGAGATCAAAAAATGCGTAAGCATTTTTTAAGCTCGCAAGGCAGGACCTGCGTTTTTCGATGAAGATAATCTTTGCGTCGTAATTCAGACCTTAAAACAGCTCGTCCGAAATGATACGCGTAATATACAACAAGGGCTGCCGCGAAAGCGGCAGCCCTTGCTTTATCTCTTATTCAAATTTCAGGGAATCAGCGGCCGAACTCTTTTCTGTAAGCCTCGACCTCATCGACCGTCGGCATCACGCAGAGCGCGCCCTTCTTAGTGGTGACCAGGGAAGCTGCGGCATTTGCAAATGTAAGAAGCTCATGCAGCTGCTCCTCATTCATCTCAAGACCATATTTCAGGACATGGTGCAGAGCGGAAGCGCAGAATGTGTCGCCCGCGCCTGTCGTCTCGACAGTGTTCGGGTTAAGGAAGCCTGCCTCATAAGCTTCGACGCCGTTGCAGTATGCCTTGGAGCCATCCGGGCCGTATGTAGCAAATACGAGCGGGATCTTGTACTCGTCGATGATCATCTTGATGCCCTTGTCGAGATCTTCCTCGCCGGTCATGAAGGTGATCTCGTTGTCGGAGATCTTAAGGACGTCGCACTGGGACAGACCGTAAGCGATCTTTTCTTTTGCCTTCTCCTCGGAGCTCCAGAGAGGCGGACGAAGGTTCGGGTCGAAGGAGATGATAGCGCCGTTTTCCTTGGCAATCTTGATAGCCTCAACCGTAGCGGCCTCAACGCCCTCATGGGTCATGGAAAGAGTTCCGAAGTGGAAGATCTTCGCGTCAGCGATATAATCCTTATTGGCGATGACCTCGTCCTTTGTCAGCATGATATCCGCGCCGGGGTTGCGGTAGAAGGAGAAGTCTCTGTCGCCGTTCGGCAGCTTCTCGACAAATGCGAGTGTCGTGTGGACTTCCTCATCCATCATGAGCGCGCCCATGTCGATACCCTGATCAACAGTTCTGGCTTTCAGCATTCTTCCGAACATGTCGTCGCCGACCTTGCCGATGAAGGCAACCTTGCGGCCGGCCTTGTTCAGCATGGCCAGAACGTTGCACGGCGCTCCGCCCGGGTTTACTTCGAGGAGTTTGTTGCCCTGCTCAGAAATTCCGCTCTCTGTAAAGTCGATCAGGAGCTCGCCGAGTGCTGTAACATCATACTTTTTGCTCATCTTGAATCCCACCTTTTCTTAATTTTATTATTTTGTGTGCCGTGCCCCCGCTTGGTGCGCCGCACGAATGTGTGACCGATAATCATCTGTTATTATAGCATTACACTGCACATTTTATCTATAAATCAGACAAAAAAACCGGAGATAAACCGAAAGATTTATGAGGTTTGACAGTTTTTTGCGCTCATTTTGTGCATTATTTCAAAAAGATTCCCGGTCTGTTCCATTTTTCCGCTTTGCTTTTGCCCATAAGGTACAGATAGGGTAACTGTTCATACGGGCTGTTCTTATGCTGCCGATACATGAACTTCGAGGCAGCCCGTCCGAACTGCTGTCGGCGAACAGAAATTCTGCCTTCACATTCCGTGTCGCT
>JAFWIM010000106.1 GCA_017514845.1 Lachnospiraceae bacterium | reverse complement strand
CTTCTCACACATAGGTTTAACGGAAGATCTAACCTTCATTTATTGAACCTCCTTTCCGAAAACTGCGCTCAAGGCGCACAAAAGTCCGCATACTAGTATACTAGTCTGCGGACTCTTTTGCAAGCATTAATTTATTTTTTTATTCAGCGGAACTTTGCCTTATTTATCACGCCATACGATGCGTCCTTTGTCCAGATCATACGGGGAAAGTTCTATTGTGACCTTATCACCCGGAAGAATTCGGATGAAGTTCATGCGAAGCTTCCCGCTGATGTGCGCAAGAACAACATGCTTATTCTCAAGTTCTACCTTGAACATGGCGTTCGGAAGTTTCTCAAGAACAACACCTTCTACTTCAATAGCATCTGCTTTAGACATATAATTTAAATCCTCCTTATAAAAAGCATGCTTTATCTGACATAAGTTGTATCGAATGGCAGCCTCTGCTCATGTGTCTCAATTCAGAAGCATGTCAGAAGCTCCGGTTCTCCGTCTCTGATCAGCACTGTATTTTCATAGTGGGCGGATAGTGATCCGTCAGAGGTATACACCGTCCATCCGTCATCCGACTGCAGAACTCCTGCAGCGCCGGCGTTTATCATCGGTTCGACCGCGATCGTCATATTGGGGACGAGCAAAAGTCCTCTCCCCTTCTGTGCGGTATTCGGCACAAGCGGCGGCTCATGGAGATGGTTCCCTATCCCGTGACCCGTGAGCTCCCTGACGACTCCGAAACCGAATGACTCCGCGTATGCTTCCACCGCCCGGGAAATATCATAGAGGTGGCATCCTGCCCGGGCATATTTCATCCCTTCGAAAAAGCTTTCCCTCGTGACCTCGATCAGTTTCTCCGCCTCGGCGGAGATATTGCCGACCCCCCAGGTCCTTGCGGCGTCTGAGTGATAGCCCTTCCAGATGAGACCCGCATCGAGAGAGACTATATCGCCCTCCTTCAAGATCCTCTCATCGGATGGAATGCCATGTACAATCTCGTCATTGACAGAGACACAGATTGACGCGGGATATCCGCCGTAGTTCTTAAAATTGGGAATTCCGCCTTCCTCAAGGATCAGCCGCTCACCGAGCTCATCGATCGATTTTGTCGTGATACCCGGTCGGATGAATTCGCGGAGAGCTTCGTGCACGCGGGCCAGCTTGTGGCCAGCTATGCGCATGAGCTCGATTTCTTCGTCTGTTTTGACACTCTGGGCAATTCTCATTATCCGAGAAGTTCCTTGATATCTGCAAATACTTTATCCATGTCCTGTGTTCCGTCGACCGATACAAGGATGCCTTTTGCCTTGTAATAGTCGATGAGCGGCTGGGTCTGGGCATGATACACATCAAGTCTTGTCTTTACCGTCTCGGGCTTGTCGTCGTCCCTGAGGATCAGGTTCTGACCGCATGTGTCGCACACGCCTTCGACCTTGGGCGGATTGAAGACGACATGATACGTAGCACCGCAGCCGACGCAGGCGCGTCTGCCGGACATACGGCTTATAATAGCTTCATCCGGAACGTCGATATCAAGCGCATAATCCATCTTCTGTCCCATCTTGGCAACTGCGGCATCAAGGGCCTCGGCCTGCGGGATCGTTCTCGGGAAACCGTCAAGAACATAGCCGTTCACACAGTCATCCTGAGCAATGCGGTCTGCGACCAGATCACATACCAGTTCATCCGGAACAAGTTTGCCGGCATCCATATATGATTTCGCCTTCTTGCCGAGTTCTGTGCCGCCCTTTATATTCGCGCGGAAAATATCTCCTGTCGAGATATGCGGAATGCCATACTCTGCAGCGACTCTCTTAGCCTGTGTTCCTTTACCCGCACCCGGTGCGCCAAGCATAATGACCTTCATGTCCTTACCTCCTCGTTATACTTAATTAATCGACCTAACTGCATGCACGCCGCGCGTGCCGCATTCTTACTGATTTCTGCACTAATAATTAGTATATCACGAGAAGCACCGGATTGAAAATCTCTTTTATCAATCGGTCTGATAAAAATTGCAGACTGCGCCGGGGATCGATTCCGGCGCAAGCATTATCTTCATCGAAAAACGCCGGTCCTTCCCTGCGAGCCAGCAGAATGCTGCGCATTCTTCGATCTCTCGGTCGGACCGACAATGTTTTTCTCACGATGATAAGTGCATTGCTGCCGGTACCGCATTGCAAGAGCAGTCTGTCGTAAGTAATATTTGGTATGTGAGCAGTAACTGATTAACAAAACGGCTGCCGCGCAAGCGACAGCCGTATGATTCTTATGAATTAAGGAATCCTTTATAATTTCTGACGACCATCATCGACTCAATCTGTGGCACGGTCTCAAGAATGACACCGACGATAATGATGATGGATGTACCGCCAAACGAAACACTGGCATTGAACACACCGTTGAAGAAGAACGGGATGATCGCGATAATCACAAGACCGGCCGCACCGATGAAAATGATGTAGCTTAAGATCTTGTTAAGATAATCCGATGTCGGCTTGCCGGGTCTGATGCCCGGGATAAAACCGCCCTGCTTCTTCATATTGTCCGCGACCTCAAGCGGGTTGAATGTGATCGACGTGTAGAAATACGCGAAGAAGATCACGAGGACAATGTACAGGATGAGTCCGATGTTGTAGATCGGATGCGCAATGCTGAACCAGTTATTCGAATTCAGGATACCTAGCAGGGTCCCGAACCAGCCAGTCGCATTCCTATGTCCGCTGAATGTCGCAATGATCGACGGGAAGGACATGATGGATGACGCGAAGATGACCGGGATAACTCCGGCTGTATTGACTTTGAGCGGAATATGTGTCGACTGACCGCCGACCATACGTCTTCCGACCATTTTCTTCGAATACTGTACCGGAATATTTCTCTGTGCGCCGTTCAGGATAAGAACGAGCACTACCAATGCTACGATAATAGCGATGATGATGATAGCTGCCAGTCCACCGCGAGCAATTGTTTTTCCCTTTACAAACTGCTCATAGAGGCTTGAAAGGTCATTGGGTACACGCGAAAGGATATTGATCAAAAGTACCATAGAGATACCGTTGCCGATTCCCTTCTCCGTGATCTGCTCGCCGATCCACATGAGGAATGAGGATCCGGCTGTGAGACTGACTACTACGACAACCGCTTTGGCAAAATCCATATCCGGAATCAGGCCCTGATTTCCAAAACCGACTGCCATCGCAATCGATTCGAAAAGCGACAGACCAACCGTAAGGTAACGGGTGATCGCTGTCAGTTTTTTCCTTCCATCCTCGCCATCCCGCTGCATCTCTTCGAGAGCCGGGATAGCGATTGTAAGAAGCTGAACAATGATAGACGCTGTGATATACGGAGTAATGGATAATGCCAGGATTGACATACTGGAGAATGAACCTCCCGTAAACGCGTCACAGAAGTTGAACGCGTCGCCTGACTGTGCAGCGAACCATTCAGCAAAATAGTCCCTGTTCACGCCCGGTACCGGGATCTGGCACCCCAGTCTGATGATGATCAGGCACAGAAGGATGAAGAACATCCTTCTCCTGATATCTTGAACCTTAAATGCATCCATTATCTTCCGAAACATCAGATCACCTCGACACTGCCGCCTGCTGCTTCGATTTTCGCCTTGGCGCTCTCACTTACAGCATTAACCTTGACGGTAAGCTTCTTTGTGAGTTCACCCTTGCCGAGAACCTTGACACCATCCGCAAGTTTTGCAAGAACGCCTGTCTCAAGAAGAAGCTCCGGTGTTACCACGGTGCCGTCTTCGAACTTCTCGAGATGAGCAACATTAACAACAACGATCTCCTTGGAATTGCGGTTCGTGAAACCTCTCTTCGGGAGGCGTCTGAACAGCGGCATCTGGCCACCTTCGAAACCTGGTCTCGGTGCTCCGGAACGAGCCTTCTGACCCTTATGTCCCTTACCTGCTGTCTTTCCGTTGCCTGAGCTCTCGCCGCGGCCTCTGCGGAAATTATCGCTCTGTCTGGAACCGGGAGCCGGCTTTAAATTCGATAAATCCATTATTGGCACCTCCTATTATACTTCTTCAACTTTTACGAGATAGCCGATTTTATGCAGCTGTCCGCGTGTTGCGGCATTATCCGGAAGAATTACGGAAGAGCCGAGCTTATGGAAGCCCATAGACTCGATGACTTTCTTGTTCTTCGGAACAGCGCCGATCGTAGACTTAACAAGTGTGATTTTTAATTTCTTCTCTTCTGCCATTTCGGTGACCTCCTTACGCCATAATCTCTTCGACGGACTTGCCGCGAAGACGGGCAACTTCCTCAGGAGTCTTGAGAGACTTGAGGCCGTTCAGCGTAGCAAAAACAACGTTCTGCTTGTTGTTGGAGCCGAGGGACTTTGTACGGATGTTTCTGATGCCTGCAAGCTCGATGACTGCACGAGCCGGGCCGCCGGCGATAACACCAGTACCTTCCGGAGCTCTCTTAAGGAGCACAGAAGCGCCGCCGAATTTACCGTAAGTATCATGTGTTACACTGTTGTAATCTGTTCTGGCAACAGAAATCATATGCTTCTGAGCATCTTCCTTACCCTTGCGGATAGCTTCCGGAATTTCAGCTGCCTTGCCGAGGCCTGCACCCACATGACCATTGCCATCACCTACAACGACAAGTGCGGAGAAACGCATGTTGCGACCGCCCTTAACGACCTTGGTGACGCGCTTGATGGCAACGACTCTATCTTCGAGACCGTTCTCATCTTTGTCGATTCTTTTATTCTCGTTCTGTCTCATGAGTATTCCCCTTCCTCTTAGAATGTAAGGCCGGCTTCTCTGGCTGCATCAGCAAGAGCCTGGACCTTTCCATGGTAAACGAAGCCGCCACGGTCAAAGACTACTTCCTTGATTCCGGCCTGCAGAGCTCTCTCGCCGATCACTTTGCCGACGCGGGCTGCTGCTTCGATATTGTCTGTGTACTCAAGGCCTTCCTTAACGTCTGCCTGAAGTGTGGAAGCGGATACAAGGGTAACACCCTTCTTATCATCGATAATCTGAGCATACATATGCTTGTTGCTGCGGAAGACTGCGAGTCTCGGACGCTCAGCCGTTCCGTGAATGTGGCCGCGCATTCTCTTATGTTTCTTCTGACGCGCAAGCGCTCTAGATGGCTTATTAATCATCTCTAAACTCTCCTTCCTTTATTTCTTACCGGTCTTACCGACCTTGCGGCGGATAATCTCATCAG
>JAFWIM010000009.1 GCA_017514845.1 Lachnospiraceae bacterium | reverse complement strand
TGGACCTCCTGTGCTATATATTTGTGGTTTGCAGACCTACTTTTATACTAGCACAGGAGCTCTTTCTTTAATCTGAAGATCTTTCATCCCCCTGCATAGCAGGGGGTTTATTTTTGTCTGTGACAAATAATAGCCGCCGTGACAGAAATTTACACATTCCATCCCGGCGGCTATTAGCATTTTTGTCTCAAATAATCCTGACGCTTTTACCCCAAATAGTTACGACGCTTTTCTAACATTTTTTGTTTCAAATATGATTCGTATTTCCATATTTGCTCGCACTTTGCTATAATAAAGCTAAGTTTTCAGAACAGACCTGCGGCCTTACACCCCTTGGCCTCAAGGCGCGGTTTACATCCGTAGATAAAGGAGGATCTCATTATGCTTTACGATGGAAAAATCTGGATCGGCACGACCGACGATGGCGAGCGAGCAATGCTTCTGCCGAAAATGGCCAACAGACACGGCCTCATCGCAGGCGCGACCGGTACCGGCAAGACAATCACACTGAAAGTCATGGCTGAATCATTCAGTGATCTCGGTGTCCCGGTATTCTTCGCCGACGTCAAGGGTGACCTCGCGGCTACGATGTTCGAGGGCAAAGACAGTGAGGACATGCAGAGACGAATCGAGAAATTCGGTCTTGAGGAGGCCGGTTGGGATTATGACAGCTATCCGACTACCCTCTATGATCTGTTTGGCAAGAATGGTATCCCGCTCCGCACGACAATTTCCGAGATGGGTGCTCCTCTTCTTTCCAGAATTCTCGATCTCAATAACCTGCAGACAGATCTCATGTCCGTTGCTTTCAAGATTGCGGATGATCAGGATTTGCTGCTTGTTGACACCAAGGATCTTAAAGCCCTGCTCAATTACATGGGCGACAACAATAAGGAGTTTGCCGCCGAGTACGGCAACATCGCCAAGAACTCCATCGGCGCAATGCTCCGCGCCATCGTAGCTCTCGAGTCCGAAGGCGGCGATCAGTTCTTCGGCGAACCGGGCATCAATATCCATGACTGGTTCACGACGAGCCGCGACGGCAAGGGCATGATCAGCATTCTGGACAGCCAGACCCTGATCAACAACGGCCGTCTCTACTCCACATTCCTCCTGTGGATGCTCTCCGAACTCTTCGAGACCCTGCCGGAAGTCGGTGATCTTGACAAGCCAAAGATGGTGTTCTTCTTCGATGAGGCACACTTGCTCTTCAGCGGCACCTCAAAAGCGCTGCTCGACAAGATCGAGCAGGTCGTAAAACTCGTCCGCTCCAAGGGTGTCGGCGTTTACTTCGTCACACAGAATCCGCGTGACGTTCCGGACAACGTACTCGCTCAGCTCAACACAAAGATTGAGCACGGACTCCGCGCATACACACCGGCTGAGCAGCGCGCAGTCAAAGCAGCCGCACAGGCTTTCCGCGAGAATCCGGCATTCAACACCTACGAGACGATTCTTGCTCTCGGCACAGGCGAGGCAGTCATCTCCTACCTCGGCGCAGACGGTATCCCGACGGTCGCTCAGAAGGTCAATATTCTGCCTCCGCAGAGCCGCATGGGTTCCATCACAGAATCCGAGCGTGAAAATGCAATAAAGAGCAGCGTCCTCTACACCAAGTACAAGGATCCGGTAGATCCGGATTCCGCATTCGAGTTCCTCGAGAGACGCGGTGTTGAGATGGCTGAGGCAGCTGCCGCTGCCGCTGCCAAGGCTGCCGAAGAAAAAGAGGCCGCCAAAGCGGCTGCCGCAGCTGAGAGAGAAGCTCAGAAGGCCAAAGAGCGCGAAGAGGCCGCAAGACGCCGCGCAGCACAGTCCGTCGGCAACACAGTTGCGGGCACGGTCGGGCGTGAGGTCGGCAAGACATTCGGCGGCAAGTTCGGTAAGTTCGGTCAGACCATCGGCGGCAACATTGGTGCCAGCCTTGGCCGCGGTGTGATGGGAACGCTCTTTAACAAACTTAAGAAGTGATTGAATCATCCTTTCAGTAAGGGCGCTCGTCATTTAGAATCAAGAAGTGATTACAGTAAAGGCGCTCGTTATTTAGAAGTTTCTTCCTAATGATTAGATGGGCTGTCGCCCACGCATAATTCAGACAAAAATCCGGCCACACGGCCGGATTTTTGTTATACTTTTGTCTTCACTCCATTGAAGTTGAACCCTTCTCCAGGTCAAAGGCAACAACCATGTCCAAATGCTGGATTTTTGCTGCCTCTGCCAGGTACCCCTTGAAACACACCTAGACCAAAGGCAGCAATCATACCTCGGAAACAGGATTTTGCTGCTTCCGACGAGGACCCATAGAAATCGCTCTTGACCAAAGGCAGCAAAAGTGCCTTACGTAGCAGGATTTTGCTGCTTCCGACGAGGACCCATAGAAATCGCTCTTGACCAAAGGCAGCAAAAGTGCTTCACGTAGCAGGATTTAGCTGCTTCTGCAGAGAACCCTTTCAGATCGCTCTTGGTCAAAGGCAGCAAAAGCGCCTCACGTAGCAAGATTTTGCTGCTTCTGCTGAGAACCCTTTCAGATCGCTCTTGGTCAAAGGCAGCAAAAGTGCCTTACGTAGCAAGATTTTGCTGCTTCTGCCGAGGACCCTTTGAAATCGCTCTTGGTCAAAGGCAGCAAAAGCGCCTTACATAGCAGGATTTTGCTGCTTCCGCCTTCATACCATATACTACTTACACACCATTCCTACCGCCACCTCAATCCGCGCGTTATTCATAATCTACCTCAAACATCTATGAATTCGATAATTGATTTGATTTGACTGATTCTTATTTATCCCTCATTGTCGCCTCAGAAGCGACCACGAGGAGCATAATCCTTCATATAATGGTCTCACAAACAAGAAAACAAGTAATTGCAGGAAACATAAAATTTAAAGAGTTTCCAGATTGCTTCAAAAAAAGATAAGGGGGATCACTACCATGAAGAAAAATCTCACAGAACTCGTATTCATCATCGACAAGAGCGGTTCCATGTCAGGCCTTGAGGGCGACACAATCGGAGGCTTCAACTCCATGCTGAAGAAGCAGCGCGGAGAAGACGGCGAGGCTTACCTCTCCACCGTCCTCTTCGACACTGTGGAGCAGGTGCTCTACGACCGCGTACCGATCGCCAAAGTTCCCGAAATGACTGCGAAAGACTATGTTCCCGGCGGCTGCACCGCGCTGCTCGACGCGATGGGCGGAGCAATCAAGCATATCCACACGATCCACAAATACGCTCGCGAAGACGATCGACCGGAAAAGACCATGTTCATAATCATCACCGACGGTTGTGAAAACTCCAGCCGCAGATACAACCTTAAAAAGGTCCGCGATATGATTGAAAAGCGCAAGGCGAAAGACAACTGGGAGTTCCTCTTCCTTGGTGCAAATATCGATGCCGTCAAAGAGGCCGCCTCCTTCGGCATCAACGCCGACCGCGCAGTAGAGTACTGCAGCGACTCCGACGGAACTACACTCAACTACAAAGTCCTGACAGAGGCCGTCAGTAGCTATCGCACAAAGGCAACACTCGATTCCGGCTGGAAGGCCCCGATCGAGGCTGATATGAAGAGGCGTCGTCGCAAGTAATATATGCTCAAGATTGACACCGAGACTTGAACTGAAAAGTTAGCTCCGCACCACCTAAAAATCAGTCTCATCGATCTAATCGCGAGAATACCTCCGCACCACACAAAGTCAGTCTCATCGATCGAATCGTGAGAATACCTCCGCACCACACAAAGTCAGTCTCATCGATCGAATCGTGAGAATACCTCCGCACCACACAAAATCAGCCCCGAGGCTAAAACCTCGAGGCTGATTTCACATTATCCCAGCGTATATTCCGAAAATCAAAAATCCGTCACCTATGATCAAGCGTGGTGAACAGACTCATATCATCCCAGCGTCTGCTCCTGATGATCAAACAGCGCTATATTAATTGTGTCAATGTCATACACTTCATTGACAATGAAGAACTCCACAATGAGGTCGAACTTGCTGCTTGGAGAAATAGCATAACCGGCGCGCGCTAAAAGATCTTTAGTCTGATCGAGATCCAGCCTCAGTGCAACAGCCAGAGCTAAAGCAGTCTTCTTTCCGGGCTGGTAATCGCGCCGGCTGCGTATCTTCGAGAATAATTTGCGGTCAATATTTGCCCTTTTATAGACCTCGACATCTGTCATCTCCTTCTCATCAATGAGACGGAGCAGCGTCTCGGAAAAAGTTTCAGCTAAGACAATGTCTGAGTCTTCAAGTTTCTTTTTCTTCTTATGCGCTGGAGCTGCCGCTTCCGTTTCCTTTTTCTTCTTGAACACAGAAGCCGCCGGCTTAAAAGAGAATCTGGGGCCTGACTTTGCGGCGGGTTTCGGAGCTGTCGTTTGTGACATGCCAAATTCCGGTGCAGCAGGTTTCGGAGCTGGCGGCTGTGACATACCAAATCCCAGTGCAGCAGGTTTCGGCGTTGGCTGTTGTGACATGCCAAATCCCGGTGTTGCAGGTTTCGGCGTTGGCTGTTGTGACATGCCAAATCCCGGTGTTGCAGACTGTGCGTCCACATAGTCTGACATATCCGAATATGACGACTCCGGCTCCCATGCCGATTCATTGTCAGTCTCGGCTGCCCCTTCAGCCTGCAGATTCTCTGATATCCCACTCTCGGCTACGTCATCAGCCCACAGATCATCCCATTGTTTTCTCTCTTCTATGTCGTCGACGTTCAGATAGCCTTCTCTTCCACTATCCGCCGCTCTATCAGGCTGCGGAGTAACACGTCTTCTGCGCTCGGCCTCTCTGGCAGCCTGAAGATCATCTCTTCTATATTCAGTCGTCTCATAAAACTGTAGATCTTCTTTTCTTCGCCACTCGGCCTCCCTAGAAGCCCGAAGATCATCCCGTCTTCTACGTTGGCTACCTCTGAGGTTACCCGTCACCAGTCCGCTGTATTCTTTCTCCAGCTGAGCCTTAACGTAATGCTCGTCAATAAATGCCTCGACTGCATCGGTATATTTCCCTGAGAGCTCATAGGCTTCCTTGCCGAATACGACCAAAAAGACTGTCATATTCGAGTGCTCAAGATAGCTGCGAATCTCCTCTACCGCTGTTCTTAATGCCGCTTCCTTGGGATATCCGTACGAGCCGGATGAAATCAGCGGGAATGCGATCGATTTACAGCGCTTTGCCTCAGCAATACGCAACGAGGTACGATAACATGATCGCAAAATCATTTCCTCGCCATTTTCCCCGCCTTCCCACACAGGTCCAACTGTATGAATGATATATCTCGCCTTCAGCGCATAGCCGCTGGTCACCGCAGCTCGACCGGGCGCGATTTCACCTATCTTCTGCCTCGCAGCCATAAGGCGCTTCTCTCCCGCTGCGGCATAGACAGCCGAATCCGTTCCTGCACCGATTTGCGGATGCGGGTTAGCTGTGTTGACTATTGCGTCACAATCCATATTTACAATGTTGTTGCGTATTATATGAAGCGGCATATTTTTCCTTTCCGCAGAAACCAGCGAGGTATGTCCGCACACACCATGACTGTCATTCTGATAAATGTCGACAAGACCTATGTCCAGATGTTTTCATTTGTATAACATCAGTTGCTATCAACCGCATAAGTATTATACTATAAATCCATCATATTCTTTTCTATAGTTTTCGAATAAAACAATATCAGGAGTATCGAGGCGTTCTTGATACAACTTCAACATTATGCGGTTGCAATCCGCTTTCTGTCTTAATTTCCAGTAAATTACTAGTATTATAGCTCGGAGAAATTAGTCTATTTAGTTGTTTTTGCCGGGCTCTAGCACTGGCTCAAAGCAATTAAGAAAGCCAGCAGTCGCTTTCTCAAAATAATACACCTGAGCAGTGCCTTATAAGGGTCAAATTACAATGCACAGGCAGTCTCACTAACTCGTTTTTAGCTAAAGCAACTTACTACTCAAAGAAAATGCCAGACTTGAAAGCAGTCACTTTTTTGATTTTGATATCAGGTGATGGTAAGACTTACCTATATCAGATTTTTACCAGCAGTAGCGCAAAGATGATTTCAGCGAAAGCCACTGCCCTCTCTGGACCCCGGGCAGTCATCCAACGCCGTTTTAAGCTTTGATGACTGAATGCCTGCTTTCTTATTCTCAGTAGACTTGAGTTGATTTCACTGATATCCACTGCCCTCTTTGACACCCGGGCAGTCATCCAACGCCGTTTTGAACTTTCATGACCGAATGCCTGCCTTCTTGCATTCAGTAGACTTGAGTTGATTTCACTGATATCCACTGCCCTCTTTGGCACCCGAGCAGTCACGAAGCGCCGTTTTGAACTTTAATGACTGAATGCCATCATTCTGCTTTCAGTAGATTAAGGATGATTTCATTGTTTGCGACTGCCCGTCATATCACCCGAGCAGTCAACGCACGCCGAACTGTATAAAGATGAGCCCTGCACAAAAAAAAGCTGCCGCACTCATGCGACAGCCCCCTGCTCATCAATACTCCCCGGCAAACAGCCCCTCGAACCACGCGGAGCGCTCCCTGCCGCTTATTGCCTCGTTATCATACAGATGCTTCAGATATTCATAGATGAGTGAAACCGCGCTGCTCTCCTTTACAAGGAACATCCGCATCATTGCCTCACCGGGCAATATGACCGTAATCATAGCCTGAGACTGCGTTACCCCGACATTAAACGAATTGTCCTCCGGAAATCTGTCATCCTCAATAATCCGAAAATCGTATGTATCACACACCTGCTGAAATCTTCGCAGCATCTTATACATAGTATCTCTGCCGAGAGGGATAGTGACTTTTTTGGGCAATTCCTGTATGTATCCAGTGTTCAGGTTGAATCGCAGCGTGTTCCCCGGCACAATGAAGTGATTGCGTTCCTTTGCTGCGTTAAGACCCTTCTTGAATTCCTCAGAACAATTGACCAAATCGTAAATCTGCAGGTTTGCGGCACCCTCTTCAATAATGAGATTTGTATTTATAAGATTATCATTCTCTTCATATATAGATGCCATGCAGATGCCGGGAATAAATTCATATTTCTCATCCGGTGAGCTGCGGAAAGCTATGAACGACCGCAGAGATGTCGACAAGTCCATTTTTTCTGCAAACGGCTTCGCCCTCTTCCTCCACCTCGCAATCACATCACGATAATGGCTGCACAGTCTCTCGTCTCTGTAGAGCACACCGCTGTCCATGTCTCCCGAATAGCAAAACACGCAGTTTTTAGTAACAACAATATTTGTCATGAACTCCTCAAGAGTCCTCAGAGTTGACAGAGACGCATAGTAATAGAACGGATAATAATTCTCGCACCTGCACATTGTGATCAGCATACTTCCAAGGCTCTCAATACTGTAGAGCCGGTCCTTCACTTGAATATCATCAGAGCCGTTCATCGCCATAATGTGCTCAATAGTGTTTGTCTTATTTGCCTCCCTCGCCTGCTGAAGCACAGAAAAAACATCTTTGTCGCAGACAGTTTCAAATATAGTGACATCGCCGTCATTCAGGCCTTCACAGATCGTCGTATAGATCCGCATGAGCACATGCATTTTTCCGTGGACCACAGACAGATTAGCCATCTTATCAGCCGCCGGAGCCTCAAAGTCGAATTCCTTGATACTGAACTCTCCGACCGGAGTCGTCAGAAAACGCTCCACGGCCTTCATACCGCGATACTTATATTCCCCGATACTGTCAATCTGATACGACTCCAGAAGGCTGTTTCTCTCATTATAATTCAGGAGGAGCGCATCCGCGATTTCCTCAACGATCTCCGCTTTTGCAGGCAGTCTTGTTCCGTTCTTATACTTGAAAAAAGCAGCCCTTGATATATTCATACTCTGAATAATATCATCGACTGCAATTTTCCTGATTCGCATAATGCTGGAAAGTTCGTCCGAAAAATTTCCCACAGTTCCCTCATCTCCTATGTTTCAGACATATTTCTCACTTTATCCCCGGAAGGTATCATAATACTGATAATCCAAAAGATTATTAAATATTATAAAGAATTTATTCTGTCTTTTCCAGTCTTTTACAGGCTAATGACTGTACACTAAACTGTAGACTGGCGGATTGAGACAATTTTTGTGAAAATTGACATTCGCATAATCCGCGGCATCGTTTCTCTTCGCTGAAAAACTAATGAAACATGCGATGCCTCCGCTGAAATGATTGTGCCCGGAAACGCACTTAAATGATATACTAAGAATAATCAGCCGGTTAATTAAAACATGCCGATAAGAAATTCCCCCGTTGACTTAACTGTATACTGATGAAAATTCAGGCGGATAAGCCATACCGGCGCACATAAAAGACTTAATGACTTACTAAACTCACCCGACTCAGAAAAAAGAGGTAGATATGATTGCAAATGAATCCTGTTGGAACTGCTGTCTCACCACCGCGTTAAGACGCGCGAAAGCGCTCCCGGTGCCTCCGGAAAAAACAGAGGAAATGCTCGCGGAGATCCGCTGCGCTGCCGACGGCTGCAGAGGCAGCGAGTCCGCGCCTGCCATGTCCGCTGTGCTTACAGGTGTCATGAAAAAGTATGCCGACGTTGACGACCAGTATGTCGAACCGAAGCGCAGGTTCAATGAGCTGATGCTGAATCTTGAAAGGCGCATCGTAGACGAAATCCTGGCGTCTGAAGACCCGCTGAAACGCGCGGTTCAGTACGCAATGGCCGGCAACTATATTGATTTCGGTGCCCTCGACGTGGTGACCGAGGATAAGCTTATGGAAATCCTTGCGGGAAGCAGCAAGATAGCGCTCAGTTCGAAAACCCTGGACCGTCTGAAAAATGACCTGATCTCTAAAAAGAAACTTGTCTATATAACGGACAACTGCGGTGAGATCGTCATGGACAAGATCCTGATCCGTCTCATCCGACAGATGAATCCCAATCTTGATGTGACCATCTTAGTTCGCGGAATGCCCACCCACAACGACGCAACGGCAGAAGACGCTGCCTTCGTCGGTCTTTCTGACATCGCGCCGATCATCGGGAACGGGACATGTGCCCCGGGCACACCGCTTGACGGACGCCTCATCGTGCCGGAGGGGATAAGGGAACTGCTTGGGGGTGCTGACATTTGCATCTCAAAGGGCCAGGGGAACTTTGAATCCCTGCACGGCAGCGGCCTC
>JAFWIM010000105.1 GCA_017514845.1 Lachnospiraceae bacterium | reverse complement strand
GCATCGCGGCCACTGCCATCCTGGACATGATGTAGCTTGAGTGCAGCGGCTCATGCGGCAGTGCCTGACACGATACGACGAGTTTTCCTTTGATTTGTTGTAATACTCTCTGGCTCTCTGTCATTTTGTAATCTCCAAAAAAATCTGAAAAACAGCATAACACAAATTCTCGCCGGGTTTCTGCTATTAGTAAATTTCTATCTCTTTGCCTATCACAATCGCCTTCGCATCATCTCCGTGGCCGATATCTCTCGTGACAGCTATCGGAGTCTCCGGACGTGCATACTCTTTTACCATAGTCACGATATCCGGAACACAGTGATTCTGTTCCATTGCGGTAAACGTCCCGAGTATTATTCCGCTCACTTTCTCAAACGCACCGATCTGCTTTAATTGCGCAAGGTAGGTCGCCATCTGCGGCACCCTCCCGCCGTAAGCTTCGAGGAGCAGAATCTTATTTTCAAGATCCGGGAAATACCCGGTGCCCGCAAGCTTCAGAAAGCAGCGGATATTTCCGCCAACTACGATGCCTTTCATGGCATTCTTTTGGACAAACCTGAATGCCGGACTGAACAGCTCATCCCTATTTAGGAACCGCTCCTTCTGCAGCTCCGCAGAGTTGCCGTAAACCATATGCTTTACCTGATATAAGACGCTTGCTTTCCCCGTCATCGTATATATTGCATTGATAACTGTGGTGAGATCGCTGTAGCCCCAAAAGACTGCCCTGCTCTTCGAAATCAGTTCATAATTCAGATCATCCAGGATCTGATTTGCAACATCCCCTCCGGAAATATCATAGATTTCCTCTACATCCGGATCCGCGAACATACTCATTAGCTGCCCGGCTCTCGCTTTCGGCGTGCCGGAGAAAACGCCCTCTGCCGCATAAATGCAGGAACTAAGAATCGGCTCATAGTCAATTGACTCAAGGAATCTTACCAGTTCCTCATTTCGTTCGCGGTATTCTTCCTTTTGCGCGTCCGAGCATGCGACAATACCAACTTTCTTCATAAGCATCACCTTCCTTAATCAGCCCATACCTGAATTTCCTGCCTCCCTTTGCGGTTCACGCACTCTGCTGTCAGATTCACCCAGCTTGCGCAGTGTTCCAGAATAATCGAGTCAGTAGTAATCACCCGTTCTTTTCCATAGAGCGCCCTGTCAACATCCCGCCGAATCTGGATATCCAGGTCAAATGAATATCCTCCGGTTTCCGCAATATCCGCAATAAGAGCCTTCAGTCTGCCGGAATTGGATACCGGCTCATCGAGCAGTATATTTACCTTGCCGACCGCTGCATCTCTGAGTACGTCAAACATCAGCCGCACAGCCTCTGTCGTCTCAGGAATCAAGCGGTACGTTCCCCTCAGAGCGGCAAGATCACGGATCGTCCCATCCATGCAGCAAAAAAGCAGAGAGTCACAAAGGAGCACCTCCAGTGTGATAATTGTATTGAAACCATCAATCCAGACATCCTTGCCGGACAGATCATCAAATGAAACCTGCTTCTTTCTTCGATCTGCAAGCTGCTGCCGGGTTGCCACACTCCTCATAATGGACAGCCGCTGCCTCTCGGAAAGCATAAAATGATTACCGGCGAAGACCGTTGCCTGCTTCAGATCATATCCTTCATTTATAAGATAAACAACGTGCCGGGATGCCGTTTTTAATGTGGAGATAGCCTCCGGTGAAAAGTTCCGGTCATCCTCCGGCACGTATCCGCGCTTTGCGTTCATTGCTGAAATCCCCTCTCGAGTTCGTTACATTTGCCCTTACTCTCTTTCACTTATGTATCTGCGGATAAGGATACTTCCATACAGAAACCACAGGTAAAAATACCAGAATACGAGGGTAATCGCCGGATACGGTATTCCTCCAACCTTCATAACGACAGCCGCGATTATCAGGATCATCGAAAATATGTGTAACGCGATCCACTTATCATTTCTGTCCACAATGAGATGCAGAATTGTAGCCGGCATGAACGTGTAGTCCATACATACAACAAGAACTCCCACTATGTCGTACCACTTTAGAGTCATCCCCTCATAAAATACCCCGGCAATCGCCATCGTGGTAAAAACGAAAACTGCTATGTCCAAAACTCTGCTAACTTTTCCCAATAAAGTGTTTTTCATCTCCCGGTAAATCCTCCCCACTGCCTTTCTGAATAAGGGGGCTTAATTTTGTACGCATCCGGGCTGATTTCTACATCCGGTCCGCAGACCACTTCACGAAGCTCATCGCATCCGCCAAAAACATAGGCATATATCTTTTTCATTCCCGAGCCGCATACCACCCTTTTCAGATTCCTGCAGTTGGCAAATGTAAACGGCGGAAGATTCGTCAGTCTGTCCGGCAGCACAATTTCTTCAAAAGCACTTTCACTGAAAGTATATCCCCACAAATCCGTCAATCCCGCAGGCAGCACAATACTGTGAAGGTTTTCACATCCTCTGAACACGAACGACCCCATATTAGTGACTGAATCGGGGATATGGACAGAAGTTATTTCCCTGTGTCCGGCAAAAAGCCTGTCATTAATGACCGTAATGGGTGCTCCCCCATAACTGCCCGGAACGATAACCTCAGCTTCATCTCCGTGATATCCCATAACACTGAAAGTGTTGTCTGCATTCTGTTTATAATAAAAATCCTGCATTACATTTCTCCTAAATAGGTAGATTTCTACCCGAGTAATAATACGAGCATATTCTTTGATTAGCGTTAGCATAACACAAATTCCGACGAAAAAATGCATTGCTGTTACACTTTTTCGCCGGAATTTATGTTTCGCATCGCGAGTGCATGAATTTCACAAACGATACTGAACGAATGTCGTATAAATTTGCTAACCTCTCAGATCCCGAGTTCCCTGCGCCCCAACTATTCTTCCGTTCCCGCATTCTCATGGTAGAGTTCCATCATATCTTCGTCCGGAACAAAACGTGAGCCCACGCCGTCAATCAGAGACCGGAACTCTTCCGCTGCTTCCTCACGATCTGTGAACAGCTCTCCGTATTCATCGGTCCAACTGTCCTCATCCTCAAAATCTGCAGCCGCATTGCCGCTGATATCATTTACCATATCCTCTTTACTTAAATCATCGTTAAACTCGACAGCTGTCTCCCCTCCGAGAATCAGGTTCGCGTATACCCGGTTGTTCATGCTCCGCTGGACACCGATCTGCGTACTGTTGTCCACCAGCGTATTATGAGCAAATTCACATTCTTCGGTAAATCCGAGATCCGGGTCATAGCCTCCGAAACCAATCCCTGCCCATCCGTGGCAGTCCGCAATCACATTGTCATGTACGTTGACCCCGGTTACCTTGAATATTTCATTTTCCTCCGGGCAATGTTATCAGTCAACTTTATCATAATTGGATGGGCTGGCTTGAACCGCCCATCCTACGCGATGCGAAAAAATGCGGAAGAATCCTTAAATAAAAGGTCCTTCCGCATTTTTACTGTCAAAGATGGGGCTATACGTGATAGTGCAGAAGATCTAATCCAAAATCAATGTCTGTTTCAGACCTCTACACCGTCCATAGCCATATGATACATTTCCTTGATGCCTTCATAATCTACCGGCTTAATCTTGGTAATTGTAATAGTCTTAAAGTAGGAAGCCTCCAGAGACAGCTGATCCAGTTCTTCCTCAGTGGGTGTGATGCCCATCTCCTTAATGGATACCGGCATGCCGATCTCGCGGAAGAAAGCAACAGTTTTGCGGATTCCTTCCTCTGAAGCCTTGATATCATCCTCTTCTGTCACGCCCCATACCTTGCGGGCATACTGAGAGAACCTGGAAGGGCAGTCTTTGTACAGATATGCTGCCCATGCGCTCCAGACAGCGGTCACGGTCGCGCCGTGTACAAGGTCATACATACCGCCCATCTGCTGGCCAAGCTTATGTACCGAGAAGTCCTTGCCTCTGCCGCATTCCGTCAGGTCGTTATGGGACAGAGCTCCTGCCCACATAATCTCAGCGTTGGCATCATAATCGTTGCGGTTCTCCTTCACGATCCTGGCGTTCTTAATGACCGTACGCAGGAGGCCTTCCGCGATCTCATCTGTCAGTTCACACTTGATTCCCGGGATGAAATAGCGTTCCATAGTATGCATCATGATGTCAGCGACACCTGCAAAGAAGTAATAGTCCGGAACAGAAGGCAGAAGCTCAGGGTTCATAATAGCGAACCTGCAGCGATTCAAATCTGTGCCAAAGCCCTTCTTTTTGCCGTTCTCTTCATTTGTCAGAACCGAGTCCGCGGACATTTCCGAGCCGGCTGCCGCGATGGTCAGCACACAGGCGATCGGCAGAGATTTTGTGATCTTGACCTTCTTATACCAGATATCCCAGAGCGCTGCGTCGGGATGGGATGTTCCATGGGCAATGGCCTTTGCGGTATCGATAACACTGCCGCCACCTACGCCCAGAATGTAATCCGCGCCGAATTCCACGGCCTGGCGGACGCCTTCCTCTGCATGTGCCAGTGTGGGATTGGGCTTAACACCGCCATAAGTCATAGCTGCAAGGCCTACATCCTCGATAGATTTTGTCACGCGGCCCAGCAGTCCGCTCTTAACTGCGCTGCCGCCGCCATAGACTACAAATACACGGTTGCCGCCGTCCGCTTTTATCAGGTCGCCTGCCTGCATCTCCGTGCCTTTGCCGAATACAACTTTTGTCGGTGTATACTGTACAAAATTATTCATATACTTTGTCTCCTCCTGATAAATAATTTCTTTATTGTTAGCCGCAGTTGAACGCCTTCCTGCGGCGCAACAAAATGCTCAATAACAATTATATTTTACAATAACATATCCCATGTTACCACTCAAATTCTATGTTATCATTAATTCATCAAGGGTTCCATTGTGTATTTGCATCAGGCAAAGCATATAAAAACACGGTATGCTTTTTGTTGTTTGATTTAGTGCATCTGTCGTTTATAATATAAACAATAAAGTGTTCCTGTAAGGAGGAAAATATTATGGAAGAGAACAAAATCATTAGCGAAGAAGAGATCGTCGCTGAAGTTGAAGATGTCATCGCTGAAGCTGCTCCGGAGGAGGCTGCCCCGGAAGAAGCTGCCCCGGAAGAAGCCGAAAAAGAGACAATCGAAGATGCTTTGGATGAGCTCCAGAAAGCTGCCGAGACTACCGTTGAAGAATTGAAGTCTGCAGCCGGTGAATTTGAAAAAGCCGCCGGAGAAACATCTGAAGAAATAAAGACCGCGGCAAACGACATCGTGGCAAAAATCAAAGCTCTGGTAAAAGATGGCAATGTTACCTTTATCCGTATCCGCAAAGACGATACCGTTGTTCTGAACCTGCCGATGACAGTCGGTATCATCGGGACAGTCCTCGGCCTTGCGGCTGCACCATGGGCTGTCATCCTTGCCACCATCACGACCATCGGTCTTAAATGCACTGTCGAAGTGGAAAAGAAGGACGGTTCGATCATTCTGATTCACGGAAACAACAAGCAGGACAAGTAAAATCACAGATCCATGTGAGTCAGGGGATGCGTCCTCTGACTCACTTTTTTGCTGATGAATCACAAAGACCGCTTGCTAAAAATTGCTATGCTACATATTTCCCAATAAACGGAACATGCCTTATTATTATTGACGCGATATACGATAAAGCATAAACTGCGGCAAATATTACAAGCACCCCGATGACAGGATTTTTAAATGACAACGTATCTATTCCCATCACGTCTCTTATTCTTTTTAAGAACAGCGGATGTACTAAGTATACACCAAAACTGTATTTAGAAAGAAAATTTACAACGGATTCTAAAAGCCTGGGCACAGTTTTATCTTGATTCCTGTCATGAAACAAGCTTTTAAAAATACAAAAAACAAATATCGATTCAAGTAAGACGTTAATTGTAAGTTCCCCGTATGCAATTGAAGTGGCTTTACCTGATTTTATACTAAGATACTTAGTTAACAAAGCCGTCGCAGCCCAGCCAGAGATACCTGCCAGCCATAGACCTGCTGTATATATTCTGCGCTTTCCCGGAAGTAAAGGTTCCTTTATTTTACTCAAATAATGTCCCAGTAAAAAATAGAAAGAGTAGCCCTGCACGAGCATGACCTTAGGCTTATCAATAAGCTTTATAATAAAATCGCGGTATTCTTCCGGGATCAAAAACGGGGCAAGGGATGACAGCTGCGGCAAAACTATTCCGAATATGAAGCCCAGTATGATAAACCACTTTTCTGTTGATCTCTCCTCAGAAATAGGTTTTAGAAGCGGGATCACAAGATAAATCCCGGCTATTACAGGTAAAAACCACATGTGGAAGTGGCCAATTATGAACTCACGTAAGAAATCTTTTGCGCCTGCCCCGCTATGCCGAACGATATATAAGACTGCATATACAGCAGACCAGAATACGTAAGCCACGGCTATTCGAAATATGTATTTTCCGAACATTTCTTTGATTGTTATGTTTTTCTCAAGAAAAACAGCGCCGCTTATCATCAAAAATGCAGGAACTGCCCAATGCACACCGGAATTAATTATATTGAATACGTCCCATGTCGTTCCATGAGGATCGATGTGAAAATTCTGAGCAGTAACATGTATCAGAATCACAGCAATTGTTGCCGCAGCTCTGATAAAGTCCAGATACAGTTGTCTTTCAGGTATCGCTCTCATAAGTCCTCTTTACATGAATAGAAATCAGTAAATCAAATAGTAATTTTAAGTAACTGTTGTTGCTAATTTCCGGCTTTTCGGATCAACGATTCAATATTCCCGCGCGCCTCCCGACCGGTCCTCCAGTTCTCCGCCGCAGCGCCACTTTATTTATTCATCAACGCAATCATTCGCTCAAAATCATACTCCCGAATCACCTCTGCGCCTTCCGGTGCAATAATCGGCTGATTAGTCACAATCAGTTCGGCGTCCTTCGGATCCGCTGCAAGCTCTTCTGCCATCATTTCGAAGAAAGTATAGACGTTGATCACGTCAGTGACATGGAAAAGTTCCAATAGAAAATCAGCCGGTTCATCTCCGGCCACCCGGTTATTGCCGCTTCGGGCAGCATTCAGCCAGATCAGCTCCATCTTCTCAACGTCAAGGCCGAAAAGATAAGCAAATGTACTTGGGCAGTTCACCGAAAAGGCTGAATTAACAGTCTTCGGCTCATATATCTGCCCCGAATCTTCTATATCTCTGACCATATAGCCGGCCCGGCAGATACACTCACTAAAAGGTATGCAGCTGTACACATTATCACAGAAAATCAGATATCGCAGCTTCGGGTACTTCTTTCTGAAAGCTTTCAGATCCACGTCATAATACTCGGAACCTCCGTAAAAACCCGAGGTCTGATCCCCGGAATATGTCACTGCCTCTGACTGATTTCCCGCCATAGTACGCCAGGAGAATTCCTTCTGCCAGCCATCTTCTGTAAGCCCGATGACCGACAGATCAATATCATTTACCTTTTCCCAGTAGGTAAAGGCTCTGATCTTTTTTGCGTCTCCGATCGGTATATGTGTACCGGCTGCCAATACGCCGAATCCACCCTGGGAAGTACTCTCCCGCAGGGGCAGCGCGTAATTCCTCATGGCCGGATCGATATACACCCGTCCAAGCCTGCCCTTTAACAGATGTTTCAGTTTATTTGAAATATTCTCCGAGATCCATACTGTCTGTTCTTCAGAAAGACATGACTTTCTGGCGGCAGTCTCATTTTCCTTCTCCCGGTGTACATTCATTTGCTCATGTTTTGTGAAAGCGAACGTACGGGGGATTCCCGGAATATCCGGCTCTGCATAGCGCAGCAGCAGCTGAATCAGAAGGATCACATTGTCCGTATCAATCTGGCCAACCACATAATCAGACTCTTCCTGATCCCGGCATCGGCTGAGAATATAATTCAGGTTTCGCAGCAGGGCACCGCTGCCCTTTCCATCCTTAAGGACCTTTACCGCACTTCGGATATCGCCTTCTGCCATTGCCCTCTCAAATGCCGAATAGACCGATCCATTCCGTCTGCCGCGCATGGCATTAACGAAACACCTGGCCTGCTCTGTCCTCGGCCTGTAATGGATATGATGAAGCAGCCCGCACCAGAGCTTCTTCTTCTCATAACAGTCAGCAAGATCCACCCTCCCGCTCTCAAACATCGCGTCAATCAGGGATGCGATGAATTTTCTGTCCTTGTTTTTCAGATTGAGCTCGCGCATATCGGTTTTGCCGTATTTCCGGTAATTAATCTCATCCAATACCTTGATAATGTCCGACATGAACAGAAATCTGGCAAAATAACTGTCACGAAATTCAAGCAGCAGCCGGACCGCTGTCAGCTTGGATCCGATCCTTTCCACCTGAACCGGATACGTCTTCAGGTAATCACAGACCAGGGTGTACTGACTATCACTGAGCGGTCTCGAACCTGCCAGCAGGTCCCGGACAATCTGCCACAGTTTTTCCTCCGCCTCCGCCTCAGTAAGCACAGAAAAATCTCTGACAGGCACATCCTCTTTAAAAGCTGCGCGCTCAAACTCTTTTTCAAACAGAGAATGCCCGGGCTCGTCAAAATGTCCGAATCCATAGGTCACAGAGTAGTGTACCAGCTGGTCAAATAGCAGCTCGTCAGCCGAAAGATTTCGCACACTCTGAGGAAATCCCTTATAAAAGGCCTTGGGAACATACTCTCCCAGCCTGAAAGATGCCAGTGAAATCATTTCCTTCTGAAGTCTCTCGCCTCCCGAAAGGATCCGTATGCCAAACAGGTTCGCCAATGCATACATCACCGCGAAGGCATCTTTTTTCGATTTCTTAGAATCCTGTACAAAATAATGTTTATCGAACAGATACTCTTTAAACTGTCTCTTCATGGCCCTCTCCATTGTGAAGCTCACATGGATAAATCCACGTGCTTCCATATGCGGCTCACGCCGCAGGGCCGCTTTAGGCGGCCAGACTAACGCACCTGCGGATACGCCATCCGCTTAGCTCCGGATACCGATCGGTCTTCCGTCACCACACGGAAGGCAGTCCGCAGAATGACTGCCTGCGTCTACACGGTTTACCCATGCTCCTGCATCACTGCATGGAGCCTGACAAGGTCCGCATATACGCATGAGCTTCTGCGCCGTACCGCAGGGACTTCCGCCTCCAGTACGGACCACGCCGTCGCCGGCATGGGTTTTGTGAGTTCCCTGATATAATATCGCGCCCCTATATTGTAGGACGCGGACAGGTCACAGTTGTATCTCTTCCCGCTCGTGAACGTGCACAGGCTGTGGTTGTCCGGGTCCCTCATAACGTCCCCGGACCCGTCATATGCCAGCGCGCTCGTATTCCACGCGCATACCCTCGAGACACGGATCCCTTTCCGGTGCGCCATGTGCGCGCAT